>NZ_BAABRP010000002.1:135000-247583 GCF_039545055.1 Deinococcus carri | reverse complement strand
ACACACTACGCGAGGCCTCCCCCGCCGTGCCCGTTCCGCAAAACGCCGAGGCCTGAGCCTCCTCTCCTCTCCCGCGACCCGCCTGTGCCAGGGCGGGTCCATTGCTCTTGGGGCCAACCAGAAAGCACCTAGGGTGAACCCATGTCCTTTCTGACGAGTCTTCGGAATGCGCTGACTCCCGTACGCCAGACCAGTTGGACCGAGCGATCGCCGCTCCTGGGCCTCCACAAGGGCGTGCACTTCGCACGCAACGGGTCCGCCGAGATCGGGTTCGAGTTCCACCTTCCGAACGTCCTCCAGGTCTCGCACGCCCTGCGCGACACCATCAAACACACGACCAACATCCTGCTGAGCCAGGCCCTGCCGGTGGGATCGCGCGGCCGCATCATCGTCGAGAACCGCGACATGTCCGAAGGGGAGGTGCGCAGCGCCATGCTCCAGCCCCAGGGTGAGCAGGACATCCTGGATGCGGTGGTCCAGGCGGACAACGAACTGCTTGAGCGTGACCGGCGTGCCGGGAAGTTAAAACGGACCCGCCACTACTTCATGGTGAAGGTCGACCGCAAGGTGCCCAAGAACCGCAGCCTGTCCGAGCGGGAGCGTGACGCCCTCACCGACTACTGCAACGCGTTTGCCGGGCGGCTGGGTGACGCCATGCATGCGGCGGGCCTGGCCCCGCGGCGGATGGGAACCCAGGCCATCGCCAACCTGATCTACAGTTACCGCAACAAGCAGTTTGGCGACATGCCGCGCGAGTACCGCAGCCTGATTCCCACCGGCGGCGCCTCGATACGCGCCCTACAGGCGAACGACAGTATCCAGATTCCCTCTCCCCGCCGGCAGCTCACGGAAAGCTCAGTGGACAAGTCGCACCCCGGGTTCCTGGTGGTGGGCACGCGCCTGGTCAACGTGGTGAGCTACTCGGAGGTGGGCGAGGGCACGCAGAGCGGGATGCTGGAGCAGCTCCTGTCGGCCCTCCAGGGCGTCGAGCACTACCTGATCATCGACTTCGTGATCGTCGATCCCACCACCAAGAAGGCGGCCCTGTCGTACAAGGCCGAGGGCGCGACCAACACCCTGGCGGAAGGGGGCGGTTCGGCGAACAGGGCCATCGCCGACGAGATGGAAGAGGCGCTGTACGCCATCACACGCGGCAAGGACAAGATGGTGCTCTTCGGGCTGGCGATGGTGATCTACGCGCGCACCCAGGACGAGCTGAACTACGCCACCAACCGGGCTCGCGCGGAGATGGGGCAACTGGGAGGAGCCCTGGCGCGCATCGGAAACGTGGACAACATCCGGCAGTTCGAGCTGCTGGAACCGTTCAGCGGCCTCACCAACCAGTACCTGTTCGACGGCCGTACGCTCAACGTGGCGGGCCTGATCCCGCAGGTGGGGGCGTGGGAAGGCACTGCGGACCCGCTGGTCGTCTTCCGCAACCGGTACGGCGGGCTCACGCCGATCAACCAGGCGGTGGGGACGAACAACTCCGGGACGTTCATCATCGGCACGGCGGGCAGCGGCAAAAGCAACCTGAACATGACCTTTTTGCTGAACGTGCGCGCTATCGGCGGAAGGGTCTATATCCTGGACCTGAAAGACGATTACGCCACCGTGGTGGAAGCGGTCGAGGGCGAGATCATCGAGATTCGCCCGGGGGCCAGGCTGAGCAACGGGCAGCGGGTGTGCATCAACATGTTCGACCTGCCGCCAGGTCAGATCACCGCGACCGCGGAGAAACGCGGCCTCCTGATGGGCATGTTCAAGGCGCTGCTGCTGCCCAGCGGCGGTCTGGGGCCGCTGGACCACAGCATCCTGACCAGCGCGGTGGAGGCCGCCTACGATTTGGCGATCAAGCGGGTGCCCACTGGGAACGGGCAGCACCGTGAGGCGTTCGATCCCTTCGCCTTCTCGGACTTCGTGCGGATTCTGAGGAATCTGCCGACTGTCGCGGGGGTCGCGCCCAACAAGGTCATGCAGGAGGCCATTGACGTGCTGGCCGCCCGGCTCGGAGCGTTTACCGGCAAATCGGAACTCGGCACCTTCCTGGACGGACCCACGACGGTCCGCATCACGAGCGACGTCACCAGCTTCAACATCTCCGCCATGCGTGACGAGTCGGCCCGCGAGCTGCGCCGCATCGGGATGATCCTGCTGGTGGACCTGATCTGGCGCAGCGGGCTGGACAACCCCGGCGTGATCAAGTACCCGGTGTTCGAGGAGTTGGGCGCGTTGGCCGAGATCGAGGAGGCCGCCAAATTCGTGGCCGAAATGTTCAAGCTCGGGCGCACCTTCGGCTTCTACCCCGTGGGGATCAGCCAGGAGATCGGAGACATCGAGAACCTGAGGGGCATCATCAACAACAGTGCCCTGCGCCTGATCGGCAGCGTCACGCCGAACGAGGCGGAGAAGATCGTGACGACCCTGAAGCTGAACGAGGCCACCCACGACGCCATTGGCAGCCTCGGCGGGGGCAGCAACTACCGCGAGTACGTGGCGATCATGGAACTGTCGAATGGAGAGACGGTCGGTGACGTCATCCAGAACCACCTGACCCCGCTGAAGTACTGGCTGACCACCAGCCACCCGAAAGACAAGGCGCGGCGCGACGAGTACACCCGGCGCCTGGGGGGCAACCGCATGGCGGCGGTGATGGCCCTGGCCGGTCATCCTGCCCCTGCCGCCTGACACACCCGGGGTTCGCCAGGAGGAACATATGCAAAGAACGCTGTGCATCATGACGACCGCCGCCGTGCTGTCCACCAGCGCCGCCGAGGCCCAGAGCGGCGTGCCGCTGCCCAGCCAGGTGCAGAACGCCTACGACTTCTACCAGCGCAACCAGGCGTGGCTCCAGTCCCTGACCGATTTGAAGAACATCAGCGACCGCATCTTTACCCAGGAGAACCTGAAGACCCTCGGCGGGATGATGCTCCAGCGCCTGGCCGACCAGGGCTTCAACATCGCCGGGATCGACCCCAACGGGTTCATCAACGACTTGCAGCAGCAGATCGACGTGATCAAGGCGGAGATCAGCAAGGGACAGGCGGACATCGCTTCGGGGGCGTTCCTCAAGCCCGGGACCAACGAGGTGGACACCGCCATCGCCTTCAACCCTACCCTCCAGCAGATGAAGCGCGACAGCGCCGTGCAGAACGTGCAGGCGGACGAGCTGAGCAAGGTCCAGTTGCAGAGCGCGGCGGACAGCGCCAAGACCGTCGAGGAGGCCGTGAAGGCCGCCAGCACGCTTCAAGACCGCGCCAGGGACGTGGCGTCACAGGCGCTGCAACTGGGGAACTCGCTGAACAGTGCGGATTCCACGCGTGACGGGGTGCAGGTGCTGGGGCAGATCGTTCTCGAGGACATGAACAACCGCGCCCTGGGTGACGCGGCGCTGGCCGCGCAGTTCGCGCAGCTCGCCCGGAGCCTGGACATCACCAACCAGACGATGGGTGCGGTGGTGAGCGACATCATCGCCAGGAAAAAGAGTGAGGCGCTCGCGCGCCAGCAGATGGTCGAGGAGCAGGTGGCCCGGTCCCAGGCCCGCGCGGACGAGACGGAGGCGGCCATCCGCTCGACGGGCAACACCATCGTCGACATCACGACGAAGCCAGACCGCGCCGCGGCGGAGACTGGCCAACTGCTGCGAGGCGACTGATGACCCGCCGGTTGCGATCTGCTTTCTCACTGGCGGTCCTGGCGCTGCCCCTGCTGGGCACGGCCGGTGCCCAGGGCGCGTTGGAGGTCAACCTGGCCGACTACGTGCAAAACCCCCGGGTGTGGATGGACACCCTGGCTGCCGACATCGGCAAGCAGCACCTGATTCAGTCCCTCGCGCTGTTCGGGACGTACATCGCGGGCGGCATGGGCCTGTACACCATCGTCTGGAAGGGCATTCTGCGCAACAACTGGGGGGTGGCCACGCTCACCCTGTTCAAGATCCTCGCCGTGATCGCGGTGATGAACGCCACCCGCGCCGGCAACGGGCCGGTGTGGGCCACCATCGACGCGTCCACACAAGGCTGGACCGCGCTGTACAGCACGGCCTCCAACCTGGCCAGCCCCTTGATCAAAAGCGCCGTCGAGCAGGGCACTGCCGACATGGCGAACGCGGCCCACAAGTACCTGATGGCGGCGGGGGCGGCGTCGGGCATCGCGGAGGTCATCACGACCGCGCAGTGGCAGCACCCGAACAACCCGCTCGACGACACGACCGTGCAGTCGCTGGTCACGGCGGAGATGCAGGCCCGGCAGCCCACACCGCTGGACCGCGTGAGCTGGATCGTGCAACTGGGCTACCTGCTGGTCCTGGGCTTTTTCGCGCTGTTCACGGCGATCATCCTGGGGAGCGGCTTCAGCCTGATTCTCACCACCCTGCTGCTGCCGCTGGGTGTGGTGGCCTGGGGCATCGGCGACGGCCGGATGCTCAAATACCTGCTGATGGGAGTGATCGGGGCGTGGCTGACGGTGGCCGTCACACCGTTCGTGATGGTGTTGTCGGCCAAGATCGCCGTGCAGTACCCGCAGCAGGTTCTGACCCAGCAGATCAAGGGCAAGACGGCCGACCTGAACGCGCTGGCCTACCAGTACCGGGACGAGATGGTGAAGTGCATGTCCGGCGTCACCGGCGCGAGCAACGAGCTGGGCGTGCCCAAGTGGCTGGGCGGGGATTACGCCTGTTCGGGGATCAAGGCCTTTTTCATCCAGATCAACGCCGGACTGCAATCGTTCTGGAACATGGTCCGCGGGTTCATCCTGTTCATCATCGCCATGGTGATCGCCCAGGGCATCGCGGCCTACCAGCTCCGGAGGGTCCCCGGCCTCCTGGCCAGCGCGCTTGGGACGGGCATCGACATGACCGTGTATGGCGTGCGCACGGCGGGCGTCGGCACGGTGGCACGGCTGACGGGCGGCGCGGCGCGCAGCATGACCGGACCCGCCGGGAACCTGGCGACGACGGGAGGGCGCGCACTGGTAGGCGGCGCAAACGCCGCGGCGGGCGGCATGCGTGACCTGGGCAGGAACGCGACGGACTCGTACCGGACAGCGCGGCTGGCAGGGGAACTAAACCGGACAGCGCGGAACGCCCCAGGACCGTCGGGCCGCGAAACGTACTCCAATGCCGCCGCGCGCATGCACCCGAATGGCGGCAGGCAGACCGGGCCTGCTCAGCCGTACAGCGGGAACACCGGCAACACCGGCAGCGCGCGCGGCACCACCGCCGACCTGGGCAGCAAGAACGGCGGGAAGAAGAACTGACTCCGGAAGGCAGCCGGAACCCTGACTGGGCGGGCGGCCCTGTGCCCGCCTGTTCGCACCCAAGGAACGGACGATGCTCCAGAAACGCCACAACATCGAGAACGTGCTGGTCAAGTCCAGGTCGCCGTGGGCGGTCCTGGGCCTCACCCTCTGTCTGGTCGCCTTCCTGGGCGGCATGGCCTACAGCGTGGGCGAGTTGATCCGGGTCAGTGTCTCCCTGGGAGAGAGGCTCATCGGCCTGGGTTGGGGGCGCGTGTACCAACTGGAAAGCCCGCTGCTGGTGTTCACGTTCTGCCTGGGGGATGGGCGCTGCGGCCCCGGAGCCAACCAGGCGCTGTCGGCTGCCTTTCCTTTCACGCCGTTTGCCCTGAGCTTCCTCCCGCTGATCGGCGCTGCCCTGATCTTCCGCAGAGGCAGCAGCAACCAGCACCTGAAGATGCCCGGGCAGCAGCGCTGGGCGCTTGACACGGACGACAAGATCAAGCTCTACACCAAAGGCGACCGGGAGCGCCCGGAGAACAGGCAGAGCGGTTACCTGGGCTATTTCATGAACCCGGTCAGTCCCGGCCGCTTCGACTTGAACAAGCTCCAGATGCTGCTGCCGCCCGTCGAGGACCGCTGCACCAACACCATCATCATCTCCGGGGTGGGGGGCGGGAAGACCTCGGGGCTGTTCATCCCGCAGCTTATGATGGACGCGGTCCAGGGTAGCAGCGTGATCCTGTTCGACCTGAAGTACCCCAACCGCCGGGGCTTTTACAACATGATTGCCTTCTGGCACCGCCTGGGGCGGCAGGTGCAGCTCTTCACGCCGTTTTCCGAGGACACGCTGCACATGCCGCTGCTGGACAGCGTGACGGACATGAAGACGGCCCTGGAGATGGCCGAGAGCATCATCACCCCACCCGAGTACCAGAAGGAGGTGGGGGCGCACTACAAGAACGTGGAGCGGCACACGCTGGCCTCGATCCTGCTGGCGGTCGCCAACCACCCCGTGCCGTCCAAGCGCACCTTCCGCGAGGTGCTGCGCGTGGCCCAGTCCACCAAGACCGAACTCGAACAGTGGTACCAGCGGGAGAGCGTCAACAACCCCGAGATCAGGGAGGCCATGAAAGGTCTCTTTGACCGCTCCCCGGCGGCCAATGCGGACATGCTGCGCGGCCTCGTCTCCGAGCTGAAGATCTTCTTCAACCCGGTGCTGGAGCGTGCCACGACCAGCAGCCCGGGGCGCAATCTGAACCTGGCGGACGTATTCCGGCGGCCCACCCTGCTGTACATCGGCATCGAGCAGGAACACCTGGTCGACGGGTCGGGCGAAACCCTGATCAAGCTGATCAAACGGCTGATCGACCGCGTGGCGCTCCAGGAATCCGCGCGGCAGGGCGGGACCCTGGCGACTCACGCCGAGTACTACTTCGACGAGTTCAACAGCTTCGGGCAGATGGGCAACATGATGCGCTCGACGGCCACCAACCGCGAGCGCAACATCGGCATGACCATCGGCGTGCAGAACAGCAGCCAGGGTCGTCTGGTGTACGGCGACCTGTATTACGCCGCCATGACGGAAAACGTTATCGGCCATACCATCCTGCTGCCCTACGGCATCACCGGCCAGGACGCCATCACCTGGTCGAAACTGCTGGGGGACACGACCAAAGTGGTGATGGGCGAGAGTGCGGCGAACGACCAGTTCCTGCCCACCCCCTTCAAGGGGCGGCGCACGGTCTCGGAACGGGTGGAGAAACAGCCCTTCCTGCCCCCGGAGGAGTTCGCCACCTACACCAAGAACGAGGGCCTCCTGATGATGATGGGCTGCCCGCCGGTGCGCATCAAACTGCCGCGGTACGACGCGCCCTTCGTGGTGCCGACCCCGTGGTGGAAGGCCTGGGCGCGCCCGGTCGAGAACCGCATCGCGAAGGTCTATCGCAACGTCATGGGAACTGCCGCGCCCGGCGTGCTCACCGACCAGCTCCTGGCCGATCCTGGTTTCCGCCAGCGCAGCCGCGCGCCCACCGCCGAAGAGATGCCGGAGACCCCCGAAGCCCTGCTGCACGCCTGGGCCGACGCGGCGCTGGAACAGGGGGCCAAGGTGCGCCTGGTGCGCGCGACCACGCCCCCCAAGGTCTACGTCACCACCGAGTCGTTTGACAGTCCGCTGTCGGACGAACAGCTCGACTTCCTGGTGGACCAGAGCAAGTGGCTGGCGCGGGGTGCGGCAGGCACGGAACTGCGCATCACGGACACGGGCCAGGCCCTGCTGGGTGAGGCCAAGCTGCAGCGCCTGACGGACGCCGAGGTGCTGGGGCCGATTGTGCGCTGGATGCACCAGCGCGCGGCCAGCATCGAGCACCACCCGGTCCGCGAAGCCCTGCCGGAAGACCAGCGCCAGGAGGTCACCGCGTTCTACGAGTACGAGACGCTGGCGCTGCCCTCCACGGTGCTGCGCGAGCTGCTCGGTGTGGTCCCGGACCTGCCCACCAAGCGCCTCGGCACCCGGAACCTGGTCGTCGTCCCCCTGAACGATCCAGCCCGGCTCCGGATGGCCGTCGAGGCCACGCGCGCGGCCTCCGAGACCCATCCGAACGGGGAGGCCAAAGGCTGGGGAAAAGTCAGGCAGGAAGCGGCGGCGCAGCGCCGGGTGCCGGATCCGGAACGGCTCAGGAAGCAGGCGAAAGATGGCAGCGCCAAGGCAACAAAGACCCTCAAAGCCCCGCTCTCGCTGCTGGAGGAACACGCCCTCCTGAAGGCGCAGGAAGCCGCACAGATCGCCGAGGTAGCGGCACCGGGGGAAGTCCCCGTACCGACGCCCAACCCGGCCAGAAAGAGCCGCAAGAAGACGCCTGCGGAGACCACGCCCCCCTCGCTGTTCCTGCCCTTGCCGGAGTTGGAGCGCACTCCTGCGGAACTCTCCTCGAAGGGAGCGAGTGAAGCGGAATCCCGGCCCAATTCCAGTCCAGACAGGGAGGCGGTACCGGACGTGACGGCGATCTTCACCGCCAACCGCATGAGGAGTGACGAATGAAGAAGTGGAATTGCGTTCTGGTGCTCATCCTGACCACGACGGCGACCGCGCAGGGCCCGCTCCAGGTACCGCTTCCCGAGGCCGCCCACTTGATCACGAGAGCGCAAAACTCGCTGCTGATCTACGCGCCGACAATGCGAAATCCCGAAGTCACCGCGGCGTACCGCCAGGCGATGACGCGCGACGTGACGACCGTGATCATCACCACCCCGGAGGCCGTCACGCAGGGCACCCGGAACGAGCGGGTGATGCAGGTGGCATTCGCTGGATATGACACCAACGTCACCCGGCTCTATGCCCCGAAGGTCACCAATGCAGCGAGCAGCGTGCCGTTCGTGGTAGTCGACGAGGCCTTCGCACTGGTGGGCCGCAACCTCACGCAGATTCCGCTCCCGGGGGACAGCGTGCAGGTGAATCTGGTCCGCGATCCGAAGGTCGTGGGTGCCCTGGTGAAGTGGGTCAAGGCAAACGCCCGGGCCAATCCGCAGGTGGACCTGCTGAAGTGGTTTTCCAGCCGCCTGAAACGGTCTTGAGGCAGGAAAGCGAGGCGGCCTCCTGGCCGCTTTTCTCTTGCCGGTGCTCCAGGCAGAACCACTTCCCACCTACGGTGAACGGCGAGGTGAGAGGCAGTGAAACGACGGCGGTTCTACCCCACAGATGTGTTCCTTCTGGCCTGTGTAGTTCTGGCGGTCCTGGCGGCCTACGCGGGCGGGGCGCTGGGTTACCTGATCGCCCTGGTGACGGTCGGTGTAGGCCTGATCGTGAGCCTGCTCCAGCGCATTCTGGTGGCGGTGCACCGCCCCGACGTGGCGCTCGACAGGGTGGGCGTGGCACGTGGCCTGTCCAAGCCTGAAGCGACGCTTCAGGATTCACCGGGCAGCGCTCAGGTGACTGCCCACAGAGATTCGACACAGATGGGCGGCGGTGCGGCGGCCGCGATGCGGGGGGCAGCACAACGTGACGGTCAGGTTCGCGGTTGATTCCGGCAGGAAGGGGGCGCTGATCGGAGGCGTGATGGGTGCCTGTTGTGGCTGGGCAGACGCGTGTGGCGTGATTCCCAGAGACCTCTACGGGTGGACGGTGTATTACGCAGGGCACTTCGGTCTGGACCCCGATCTGCTGGTCAGTCTGGTCTGGGTGGAGAGCTGGTTTTGCCCTCGCGCCGTGAGCCCCAAGGGCGCACTGGGACTGGGGCAACTGATGCCTGGGACGGCGCGCGAGCTGGGGGTGGAAAACCCGTTCGATCCCAGGCAGAACCTATACGGTGCCGCGAAGTACCTGCGCCAGCAGTGGAACACCTTCAAGGACTGGCCTCTGGCCCTGGCAGCCTACAACGCCGGGCCGGGAAACGTCATGGCGGCAGGTGGCGTGCCAACTATTCCGGAGACGCAACCCTACGTCGCCAAAGTGCTCGGAACGTACCGGGCGTTGAAGCGGTCGCCGGTGCGCTTCCAGGGGATGAACTGATGGCGGTGGTGGACCTCACGAGACCAGAGGAGTACCAGATGGTACTCGACTCGCTGCCGGAAGACCTCCAGGTGTTTCTGGCCGGCCGGATACACCTGGTCGACGACATCGCGCTCGATGTCGGGCAGCACTTCGGTGCGCTGATGGATGACCTCAGCGTGACCTTTCCGCGGGTGGTGACCGAAGCGGATCTGCTGCGCGTGCTGAACCGCGTGGGCCGGCCTCGTGCGGACGGCAGGCAGGGCATTCCGGGCACCCTGCACCGGTACAGCGCGGCGACGAACGCGGCGGGGCTCTACACGTCCATCTCGATTCGGGTCGGCCGGTATCTGATGGGCCTGTTGGAGCCGCTGCGAAAGGAGGTGGAGGAGGCACAGGGCATTGCGATCGTAGGTGCACCTTTTGCGGGCAAGACGGCCACCCTCCGGGACTGCCTGCGCATCCGCACGGAGGTCCAGGGGAAACGGTTATCCGTGGCCGATACCAGCGATGAGCTGCTGGGACCCGGCGTGGTGCCGCATGCCTGCGTGGGCGTGGCGAAACGGGTTTCGGTGGGCGACCCGTCAAGACAGCGGGAGATGATCGCATACGCCCTGCAGAACAACAGCCCACGCGAGCTGCTGACCGACGAGATCGGGCCGCGCGACGATGTGCCTCTGGTGGTGGAGTATGCCAACAAAGGCGTCCTGTTCGATGCCACCCTGCACGCCCGTCACACGGCCCAGGCCTTCACCAACCTGACCTACCGTCCACTGTGGGGCCTCGACGCTCAGAAGCAGGTGATCGGCACGCCCATCTTCAGCCTGATCATCGAGGTGGTGGACAAGGGCGTGTACCGCGTGATCGAGGACGTGCCCGGTGCGGTAGACGCCTGGTTGCGAGGCGAAGAGATCGAGGGGCGAATGGTGCCAGCCGCCTGAGCCCACCCCTCACCCAGACGCCGCCGGTCGCCCCGACCCGGCGGCGTTTTCCCGTCGCTTTTCCGGCAGGTTCAGCCTGCATCACGGGCAGCCTCGGCGTGCAGAAACAGGGACCTCAGAGGAGCCTGTTCTCTCCCCTGGGTACGAGGTGGAGGAAGAGCGAAGTTGCGAGCCAGATGCACTCCCTGGAAGCGCAAAAAAGGGAAGCCCTCAAGCCGTCCGTGCCGCACAACCACAGGGGATGAAGCAGGCTTTTTCCAGTCGTCGTCTGCCCTCTTCCCCGACCACAGGCACCTGTTTTCGTGGCCGGGACAGGCTTCACTCGGACGCTCACAAATTACTCATCTTAGGACTGGGCTGGGTGGTCCAGGGATAGACCCGGACGCCATGTGGTTTTTACATTTGAGCGCCAATCCTAAAGCTCAGACCTCATCCTGTTTTTGTCGTACCAGCGCACACGCAACCCGCCTTTTTGCCGCTTTCCAAATCAGCCCACCCACTGATTTATATTTTAAATCAAGGAGGCTCATTCTTTTCAGATACTTGCAGCTGTCTCCAGGGGGCAGATGCGTTGGGGGAACCTGCGCCGTTTTACGGTCAGGCTATGGAGACGGACAGCAAGCGGGACCTGGAGTTGGAGGGCAAGGCGGTGCGGCGGTTGAGCGAGGTGATCTTGTCGTTGCCGGACGAAGCGGCGAGGCGGTTCCTGGCAGCGTATGACGAGGCGTACGCGCAGGCGGTGTTCGAGGCGGTGTACCTGCGCGAGACGCTGCCCGCCAAGATCAGCGGCAGCACCGCGCGTCGAGACGAGTTGATCGAGGTGACGCCCGCGTTCGAACGGTGGGAGCGCCGGACCCGGGCGTGCGTGCTCGACACCAGTCCTCACGCCGATGTGTCGACCTCACTGGACGAGTTGCAGAAGGGAGACGCGAGTTTCGCGGAGCTGGCCAAGGCGCGCCGTGACGCCACACTCGCACAAGGAAAGGCGGAGCGAGGACCACGCCGTTCGGGGAAGAAATCGAAGCCCCGAGGAGGCGCTGCCAAAAGGCCGGAAGCCAAAGCCGCATGACTTGACCCGGGACTTGATCAGGAAGGGAAGGGAGAGTGGTGGCCCCTTCCCTCTTTCCGTGCCGCTGCAGGGAAGAGGTGTCGCGCACTGACATGCGCGCTGGCGGGTCATGTCGCAGAAACAGTTTGAGGTGCATTTCCAAGGCGGACGCTCGGTCACGGTCAACGACAAGCTGGCGCTCGCGGGTGTGGTCTTCAGGGAGATGCCGCAGCGCGTGACGGTCTGGGACCGGGAGACGGGAGAGGTGTTGGAGGAATTGGACGGCCGACTGCGCCCGATCTGGAGCGCCGGGGCACCGCCGCTGGTGGAGGTGGC
The DNA here is from genome assembly GCF_039545055.1 of Deinococcus carri. Taxonomy (NCBI): domain Bacteria; kingdom Thermotogati; phylum Deinococcota; class Deinococci; order Deinococcales; family Deinococcaceae; genus Deinococcus; species Deinococcus carri. The sequence goes on along the minus strand of NZ_BAABRP010000002.1, from coordinate 235,534 downwards.
AGAGAGCCTGCTGGGGGGGCTGCTGCTGACGACCGGGACGGCGCACGTGAACCTGACCTGGGCAGAGGCCGTGACGCTCCTGATGGTGGTCGTGGCGCGAGCAGACCAGGGTTGGCAGGGCCTGGCGAATGGGGAGCTGAAGGTGCGCGCCTCCGCAGAGGTCGTGTCGCTGTCCCTGAGCGGGGTGCAGGACAGCGTGTTCCTCGGCGCGCCGTCCGGGCGGGCGCTGGAACGGCAGTTGCGGAACCTGGTGGAAGGCAACGCGGAGGCGGCGCGGCTGCGGCTGGCGGCGCAGACCCCGCAGGGTTCGTGGACGAACAAGCTGGCCAGTCCGTTCTCGCGCCCCCAGCCGCAGAACAGCACGCTGGGTGCCGGACACTACTGCCGCACGGAGCGCAGGCGGCGCGGAAGAGACCGGTAGGCGCCGTGTCGGCGGGACGCGCTAGGCGTCGGACGCTGGCGCGTCCAGGGATGAGGTGTCGGGAGTTGCTCGGCCATTCGAGATCACGCAAAGGCGCAAAGGGAGGAACGCAACATGGCTTTGGGACTGAACCGGGTGACCTTGGTGGGGCGGCTGGCAGAGGAAGCGGCGCTGCGGTACACGCCGTCCGGCGTGGCGGTGCTGGAGGGCACCTTGCATGGGCAGGAGGAACTGTTCGTCGGGGAGAGCGTGCGGATGGTGGAGTGGTACCACCGCTTCGAGCAGATCGGGAAGGCTGCCGAGTACTCGGCCGAACGCCCGTGCGTGAAGGGAACGCCGATGGTCCTGGAAGGCTCGCTGGAGTACAGCGAGTGGGAAGCGCCGGAGGGCGGCAAGCGCAGCGCGCTCAAGGTCAAGGCCTTGCAGCTCGCGGTGCTGGACGCCCCGGCGGACGCAGTGCTCGGCCTGAACCAGGTGCTGGTCTCCGGCCACCTGGCGCGTGACGTGCAGCTCCGGCACACGGCCGCCAAGGAACCCGTGCTGGAGATGCGGGTCGGCGTGACGGACCGCTTCAGGAACCGCCAGGGCCAGCCGCAGGAGAAGACGCACTGGATGGATGTGGTGTTGTGGCGGCACCTGGCCATGACGCACCAGGGCGCGCGCAAGGGTGCGGGCGTGGTGGTGGGCGGGCGGCTGTTCAACGAGCCGTGGACGGATGCGGGCGGCAACAAGCGCCTCTCTACGAAGGTGGAAGCGCGGAGCGTGCAGAGCCTCGCGCGCAGCAGTCAGGACGCCGCGGCGAAGGGTGCCTGAGCTCCCCTCTGTCGGTCAGGAAGGGATGCGGGCCTCCGGTCTCCCCCACGGTGCGGGGAGGCCGGAGATCTTTTGTTTCGTCTCTTGCGCTCGTGAGGTACCCATGCCGATGACGCTGTTGCAGGAGATGGTTCGAGAGCTCGCCGAGTGACCCCGATGGCCCACCGCGACCACCCGGCCCCCCAGCCTCGTGTCGGCCGCTGGCCGACACGAGTGGTTGCGGGTGTGTCTGGACGATACCCGCTTCGCGGTGGGGGCCGTTCTCGATGCGGAGGACCCGCACGCGGCCGCGCTGCAAGCCAGGACCGCCCTTGAGGGGACCTGCCTGGCTCTGGAGGGCGGCCCACCCTTTGGAGGGTTAAGCACTCACCCGTCCATGATCGAGGCGATCATCGCGGCGACCGCGCCCGCTGAAAGCATCCAGGGGGAAGAGGTCGGCAACTGACTGCTCTGCTCCGCAAGTTCGCTGTGTCGGCCCGGCGGGCACCGCTCTCGTCAGGACGCTCAGCCTTCGCGCCTGCGGCGCTGGGGAGAACGCCGAGGTACAGGACGGGGTGGCGAAAGTGTTTCATGCCAAGGGCCCCGGGGCGCGGTGGCCGAACGACTTCGTGCTGGTGGCGGAGGTGGAGCGGTGCACCGATCCGGACATGGCGTTCCGGGTGGTGCAGCACTTCGGCAACTCGCACTGGGCACGCGGCCTGGGCGTCCGCCGCCTGGTGCCGGAGGAGACGGCGCGCAGCACGAGGCCGGGTGACGTCGTCGAGCTGAACGGCGAGGTGCTGGAGTGCCTGCCGGGCTCGGGGTGTCGCGCGCTTTCGCGCGCCGTGGGAGGGCATGACACAGGACGAACGCGCCGACGTGATCGCGGCCTTCCGGGAATCGGACTTCCGCCTGACCCACCCCAACCCGAAATTCCACCGGGAACTCTTCCACGCGGTGGGCCGAACCGGCACGCCGGTCGAGGGCGTGAGCCTGCGCTTCAGCACTCTCGCCGAGGGGCACGAGCTGGTGTGGGAGTGCCTGGGCCACCTGGCGATGCCGGACGTGCTGACGTTCGCCACCCGCCAGCGCGTGTTCAGCGGTGCCGTGCTGGGCGGATATGCCAGCGCGCGGGCGCACTTCCGGGGGACGTGGGTGGGTATCCGCCGCCTCAATCTGCTCGCGCTGTGCCGCGAAGCCGGGGTCAGAGAAGAGCAGCGGGTGGGGTGGCTCGAAGGGGCCCGCGCGTACGTACAGGCGTTCTGGCAGGTGGCCGGGCCGGGACCGACGGTGGACAACGCGGCGGACTGAATTCAGCAGAGGCAGGGGGAGACGTGCGGGCGGATGGCCCGTCTCCCCTTTTTGTGTGGGGAGTCGCGGCGGACAAAGCCGCCGCCAGGACGGATGTGAAAGGAGGTGAGAACATGTGGAACTTCTTCTGGACGTTCCTGACCAGGTGGCGGTTTGACACCTCGGGTCTGGGCAGTGAGCCGCAGGTGATCTGACCTGAGCCCTTCGCGGGGGTTCGCGGCGCCGCGGCCCCCTCTTTTCATGGGGGTGTCTAGGCACCCCACTCGTTCGTGGTGCCGCGCTTGTCCTGTGCGCCGCCACCGTCCTGCTCGGGCTGAGCGTCGGGCAGGAGGCAGAGCCGATAGGGGTCGCGCCGGAATCACACCGGCGCGGTGGCCGCGGTGGAGGTCAGCATGGACGCAACACCGCTGTTTCAGGATTCAGGCGAGCGGCAGTACCAGGTGGTGCCCCTGGCGGAGATTGAGCCGCCCGAGCTGCGGGGCGCACGCAACTCCATCGGCCCGAGCGTGACGGAGTTCGGCATCCTCACGCCGCTGGAACTGTACCCGGCACCGGAAGGCAGTCCCTACCGCTACCGCGTCTCCGCCGGGAGCCGCCGCTTCCACACCGCCCGGGACGTGGGGCTGACGGAAGTGCCCGCGTTCGTGAGCAGCAGCGCGGGGTCGGCTGCGGACATCACCGGCATCGAGAACCTGGGCCGCTCGAACAACCCGGTCGCCGAGGCACTGGCCCTGCGCGAGAAGTTGAACCAGGGGTACAACCTCAAAGCTGTGGCGGACTTGTGGGGTGCGCCGCTCGGTACGTTGAAGAAGCGCGCCAGGCTGCTCGAGCTGCCCGAGTGGGTGCTGGACCTGGTCGGCGAGCGGGTGGCCGCCGGTGTGGTCGAGCAGATCGCCGCTCTGAACGAGCCGTACCGCACGCAGGCGGTCGGGGCCTTGCAGGCCAAGGTGGCGGGCGACCCGGGCGCGAAGTTCACGGCCGACGACCTCAAGGGTGCGCGGGTGGCCCAGCAAGGGGACCTGGGCGACGTGCTGAGCGCCGCCCTGCAAGACGCCCCGGCGCCGCTGATCGAGGTGGACGTGGTGACCGACCTGGCCAGCCGGGTGGCGGCGATGGCCCGCCACGAGGGCGTGGACCTCGGCGCGCTGACCCAGGCGCTGCTGGACCTGGCCCGTGACGGGACCGCGCCGGAGGAACCGGCCGCTTCACCCACCGTGGAGGCCGCGCCGGAACCCGCCCCGCCGGAGGTGCCAGCCCCGCCCGCCCTGAACCGTCCCCCAAACCGGGTTCGCGCGACCCGCTCCGGGGCTGCCTGAGCGTCAGCAGGACCAGGGCCGGTGCGGGCATGGGGAGAGGGCTTCTAACCTGCGCCGCCCCTTCCTGGGGCTGCCAGAGGTCGCCGCGGCCCGCCACGCCCCCAAGGTGCCCATGACCCAGCTCCTCCGTCGCGCAGGCCCTACGCCTGAGGTCCTTGTCGGGCATGACCTTCCGCCCTGAGCAGGGGTCGCGCTGCTCGCGCGCGCAGGCGGAGGGGGACGGAGGTGCAGCATGCACGGACTGGCACAGGGTGGACGGCGGCTTTGCGGCGACGGACGGATTCTCGGCGGGTGGTACCTCGAATGCGCGGTCCTGGCCAGCGGCACCCACCCGCTCGACCACTTCCTGGTGGACTTTCCCACCCTGGTGCCCACCCACCTGAGCGTGAACGCGCTGGGCGTCACGCTCTGGACCGATCCCAAGGGGGTCACGCACGTCGTGGACCTGATCGGCGAGTCGCACTACCCCTTCGTGCCGGACTTCTGGGAGGAGGCGCGGCGCATGGGCTTCTCGCGCAAGATCTCCCCTACCCTACCGGTGGGCAAGCTCAGCGCCCAGAGCCGCTTCCTGTTCATCCACCCCAAGGCCCTGGTCGCCAACCCCGAGGCCTTGGTGCCCCACCTGGAAGGGACGCACGTCTGCCCGACGGGCAAGCGCCACCCAGCAAACACGAGCTGCACCGGCCTGCACTGGTGGGTCACGCCGAGTGCCACGCCGGGCACCCTCACGCGGTACCTCGGCGAGGGGGAGTACGAGCTGCGCGGCCGCCTGGGGGCCGGAGCGCCCGCTGTGCGTTACGCCCGGGCGATTTTCGCGTCGGTGCCGATCACTGGGATCAGCCACATCGTGGGCCAGGGCGGGGTGCAGGGGGCCAACCGGGCGCAGTTCGCGGCCGCGCAGCGAAGTGGTCTCCCCGTCTTCGCGTTCCCGGTGTGAGTGGCGCCGATCTCGCGGCCCTGCGGCGGCAGGCGGAGGCGCTGCTGGGGGGTGAGGCGCCCCAGGGCAACGCGCAGGACCTGTACCGCCTGGTGCGGGACCTCAGCGGCTTTCTGGAAGAGGCCACGCTGGAGGAACTGGCGAGCGCCGCGTTCCCGGTAGAGGCCGAGCCGCTCGCCTGCCTGGCGGTGGTGGCCAACCTACGGCCGTGGCTCCCCAAGCGGACGCGCGCCGACCAGTACACGCCCGACGAACTGGGCTGGTTGCGTGAAGTTGCCCGCAAGCAGGTGGTGAACGTGCTCCTGCCGCTAGAGCGCGCCGCCCGTCGCGGGTGAGGTGCCCACACCGGAGGAGATTGTATGGATTTCGACCAGGCACTCGCGCTCGCCGACCGCCTCTTCGTCACGGCCTGCCGGGGGAACCTGAGCGGTGGGGAGTACCTTAGGGCCCGATACCTGCTGTACCTGGTGAAATGCCACCGCCAGCACTTCTACCTGCATGGCCTGCACGGCCGTGATATCGACGACCCGGCCATCCAGAACCCCTCCCCCGAGCGGACCACCCGCGCCCGCTTGCGCGAACTGGCGCAACTGGCCCGTAACGCGCGCCAGATCGGCCGCCCCTACCGTGCGTTCGAAGTCCTGCACAACACGGGTAAGTATTCCTGCCTCCAGGCGTCGCGCGTGTCCTGAGCACAGGAAAGCGTGGAGGTGCTGGACATAGACGCACCGTTGGCTTTGCGGGTCAGCACTGGGGCCAGGCGGCGAGGCAACCTCTTCCCCCCTACCCTCGGGGAAGGCCGGGCCCGGGTCCCCTGTCGGGGCGAGAAGATCGAGCACCCCTCAGCCTTCCACGGGGAGGAATACAGGAGGAAGAACGCTGATGTCTGACCTTTCCAACGATCAGACCGAACCCGTGAAGGGCGAGGAGCACCTGAGCGAGCACGAACGCCTGGCCCGCCGCCTGAACCTCCCAGATTCCTGGGTGGAGGCCGCCCTGGAGACGCGCCGCGCCGGCCCCAAGCTGGTCGAGGAGTGGGAAGCCGAGGAGCGCGCCCGCGAGGAGCGTGCCCGTGGCGAAAGGCAGCCCAACTGACGAGCGGCCTGGGCCTGCCGATCCTGCTCGGCCTCCTGTTGCTGACCCTCAGCGCAGCCGTATGACGCCGTGCTGGGTCTTCCCCAGCCGCTGGGCAACGGCCTCGTCCTGGCGTTCATCGTGCTGGTAATCGCGTTGACTATTGTGAGCATGATCGGTTGCATCGCTCGGCTGAGGCAGGTCAGAACGTTCGTCCCGTTGTGAAGGAAGTCGGGGTCGTGAACACGATCCGTCGCGGCACTCGGCTGCCACACCGGGGCGGCCAGGACCGGCCCGCTTGACGTCGTCCTGGTGCCTTTCTCCCAGCCGCCCTGCCAGGTTTCCTTTGCAGGAGGCGTCGCGCCCCGGAGGGGACGCGGCGGGCAGCCGTGCAAATCGAACAGGGACGGACCCGGGCCGACATCACGCCCTGCCGAGGCAGCCTGCTGGTCGTGATCGAGCGCGCGCCCCACCCTGGCAGCGGCCGCTTCGTGCAGCAGGTGATGCGGCGGCCCTGGCTGACCGCTCCTGTCCACGAGGAGGTGGTGCGGCGGGTGGTCCAGGCCAGCGAAGTCGAGCGCCTGCTCTCGCAGGAAGGTCTGCGGCTGAGCCGCGCCGAGCGGGAGGTCCTGGCACGCCTGGGTGGCCGGGATTGACCCTTCGTCACCGCCGCCAGCGCGGCCGGGAGGTGGCCATGTTGCCAGCAGATCGCCGTGAGCTTGCCCTGGCCCTCTCCACCCTGCTCGCCGCGCTGGAGTGCGGCCAGATCACCTTCAAGGGTGGGCAGGAACAAGAAGCCTACCGCCAGGCCCGAGACGCCGCACGGGACCTGATCGCCCGGGATGCTGCCGCCTCCCTGCTCGCCGAGCTGGATGCACAGCCCACCCCGGTCACCTTGGTCGAGCCTGAATTCACGCAAGAGGCCCTGGCGGATGTCGTCCGCGATCTCGCGGTCCTCGACCCAGACGGGTTCGCCTTCCAGGACGTGCTGTTCTCCTGGGCGGGCATGGTCTGGACTGAGCCCGAGCAGCTCAAGTGGTCGGGCGTGCAACCCCTGGTGCAGCTCGCCCTGCGGGCGGCAGTTCTGGCACGAAACTGGCGCTACGACCTGGAGGAGCAGCCTGGCCGGTGCGACGCTCAGGTCACTTCGGCTGCCGGACGGACATCCGCCGCCTGTGCCGCCACACCTTTCCTGGCATTCGCGGTCGCTTACCGGGACGCCCTACGCCACGAGCGGCAGCACACGGGCACGCGCGGGAGCGACCCCGGGGACCAGCCCTGCGGCCCAAGGGACCCGAACTGAGGCGAGGTCCATGGTCCGCGGACGGCCACCCTGCCCACCCAACGGGATGGTTCCAGCTTCAGTCGTCCCCGGACGGGGCCAGGGGACCGGTCCGCCATGAAAGACGAGAGATCACCAGGAAGAAAGTTGTTTTCCCTGACCGTGAAGGGACCGTGTCCACCCCGCTCCCTCCCTCCTTCTGGACCCTCCTCGACCAAGCGGCCGCCACCCCGCGGCCCACCCGCCTGGCACGCTTTGACCCACCGGTACCTGCGACAGGTGCGACGGCACCGGCAGCCACGGGTATACCTGGTCCATGATCTGCCAGGGAACTGGAAGACCTTCGTGCCGCTGGAGGAGCCTTGAGCCGCCAGGCAGCAAGCCAGCTTCGGGTGAACGGCGCTGCCTGTGGCCGCCTCCCCCACCTTGCCTGCCCCGCCCAGGTTTCAGGGGTCCCCCCGGCGAGGCCGGGGGAACGGTCCGGCATGACCGAAATACGAGGGTTCCGTGATCAGTACGCCTTCCTGAGCAACTTCGAGCCTGCCGTCATCCGAGTGCGTGGGGTGCGGTATCCCACGGTGGAGCACGCCTTCCAGGCCTGCAAGACCGAGAATCTCGCCGAGCGGGCCGTCATCGCCGCCCTGCCGACCCCGGCGGAGGCGCGGCAGGCCGGGCAACAGGTCACCCTGCGCCCGGGCTGGGACGACCTAAAGGAGGAGGTGATGCTGGCGATGCTGCGCGTGAAGTTCCGCCAACCGGACCTGCGCGAGCGCCTGCTGTCCACTGGAGACGCCGCGCTGGTGGAAGACAACACGTGGCGCGACCGCTACTGGGGCGTCTACCGTGGGCAGGGCCTCAACCGGCTGGGGGTGCTGCTGATGCAGGTGCGAGAGGAGATCATGGCCGCGCAGCTTCAAGCGGCTTAACCCCTCTGTCCGGCGGGAAGGGAGGCCTCCTCTTCCGGCCGGACAAGGGAGTCGCGGGCACCCGGTGCCCGCCCCGGAAGGGTGGCCCCACGGGGTCAGAAAGGACACCCATGCCCGACCAGCCCAGCCCCCTGCCCCTCTCCCCTGCCCCGTCACACCTGTCCCAGGTCCAGCGGAGGCTCCAGGCCCCCTTTTCCAGCCACCTGGTGGGCTGGAAGCCGCAGGCCTTCACCAAGGACCGCGGCCGCGCGCTGCTGGTCGCTTACGTGGACGCGCGCGCTGTGCAGGACCGCCTGGACGCCGTGTGCCCGGACGACTGGTCCTTTGAGATCGTGGTCGTCCCCGGCACACAGACCCCCACCGTCAAGGGCCGCCTGACGGTCCTCGGTGTGACCCGCGAGGACATCGGCGAGGCGGGCGAGGGGGAGGCGGGCACCCTCAAGGCCGCGTCCTCGGATGCCCTGAAGCGCTGCGCGGTGCAGTTCGGCATCGGACGCTACCTGTACGACCTGCCCAAAACCTGGGTGGACTGGAACGACACGCGACGTGAACCCGCCGCCACCCCCGAGTTGCCCGAGTGGGCGCGACCGGACTACGAGCGAACCGCCGGTGGAGCCCACCTCGCCCAAGCGCTGGAGCAGCTCCGGCACGAACTGCCCGAGGACCTCGATCTCCAGCGCGAGGTGTACAAGCACCTCAAGGCAGCGCTCGGCAGCATCGACGCGTTCAAGCGCGGGCAGGACACCCCAGCCTGAGTGGTCGGCCCCGGGAGCATTGGGGAGACCTGCCGCTCCCGGGGCCAGGGCGTGCCTGGACGGGTGGCGAGGCGTCGCGCCCAGAGGGCGCAGCGGGCAGGGGCGAAAGGAGCATGCCATGACCCAACCCCCGCCCGTGCCCGCCTACGTCCTTACCACGCCGCACGGCACCCACCTGGCCCACTGCGCTACCCTCGCCCTCGCCGAGCGGGCCTCCCAGGTTCTGGCCACCCACTCCGGTGCCGACTGCTGCTTCATGCAGCCTGCCACCGGCGAGGAACGCGATGCTCAGGGCTGCACCCTCGAACGGCTCACCCGGGACGAGGACACCGAGCTGGTGCTGGCGGTGCAGGCCACCCTCGATCCATTCGGCGGGGTGATTACCCGGCAGGTGATGACCCTCCGGGGCCTGGTGTGGCAGGGGGCGCGTCAGGTGCGCGGTCAGCAGGTGGCCTGCACCCTGACCTTAGAGGAGGCGCTGGCTCTGCTGGCTCCCCACCTCCTCTAACTGTACTTCGGGGAAATTCAGGGCGGGAGTATGAGGGCCAGCATCCGTGATGCTGGCCTGTGTGCTATGCGTCGTCCTCTTCCCCCTTGGACCCGACACTTTCCCACCTGGTTCGCACCCTTCCTGACGCCCTTACGCCACAAAGCCCAACGTATCTGGGCCCCGCTGTACGTGCGAGGTTTGTGCAGTGCGGCCCACCGGAAAAGCATGCAACCCCTGGCAGCGGTGGTGGCGCCCGGGAAAGCAGACCACATCCAGCAGTTCATCACGGATAGCCCGTGGCACACCGAGCCCCTGGAGACCCTGCTCGCCCAGCGGGCTGAGCAGATGCTGGGCGGGAACGATGCCGTGCTGATCATTGACGACACGTGTTTGACCAAGTTCGGCACCAAATCGGTAGGCGTCGCCCGGCAGTATTCCGGGCAGGTCGGGAAGATCACGACCTGACAATGCCTCGTCTCTCTAACCCTGGCCCAGCACGAGCTGCCTGTTCCCCTCGCGCTCCGGCTCTTTCTTCCTCTGGAATGGACCAGTGATCCAGTTCGGCTCAGGGCGGCTGGTGTTCCGCTGGAACACCAGCCGCCGCAGACCAAGTGGGAGTTGGCCTTGAAGGAACTGGACCGGGTGCGCGAATACGTCACCTTCGGCATGGTCCTGGCGGATGCGGGGTACGGGGTGAACGCTCAGTTCCGACACGCGCTGACCGAGCGAGGACTGCTGTGGTCGGTGGGGATCACTCGCACTCAAACGGTCTACCCCAAGGACGTCCGATTGATCCCCATTCCCAGAATCTTTCGTGGCAGAAGACCAACGCACCCAACCCCCTCCGAGGATCGGCGAACGGTAGGAGAAGTGCTTGCAGGTGCTGCATGGCAGCACCTGGTTTGGCGACACGGAACCAAGGGCGCACTCTCAGGACGCTTTGCGGCCGTGTATGTTCGCCTGGCCGACGGGGAGGAGAACGCCCAAGGCCAACACCTGCCGGGTCAAGCCGCGTGGATCATCGGAGAACAGCGTCGGGGGGAGGAGCGGAAATACTATGCCTGTAATCTGCCCGCCAACACGCCGTTATCGCGCCTGGTCGAAGTCACCAAGCGTCGCTGGGCCTGTGAGCTGACCCACCGGGAACTCAAGGAGGAGGTCGGCCTCAACCACTTCGAGGGCCGTTCCTGGCAAGGTCTGCATCACCACGCCGTGCTGTGTATGGTCGCCCTGACTTTCCTGCAATGGCTGCGCCTGACCCAGCCCGATGACCTAAGCGGTGACACCGTTCCTGCCATTCGGGTGCAGGTGGCCGGGGACTTGCCCCGGCCACCTCCCTGCCGACAATGCCGCTTCTGCACGACGTTATTCAGCGGCCCCTGAATTTCCCCGAAGTACAGCTAAGGGGGTGTCGGCGAGGGCCAGCGGGGCTGCCCCGTCCCCTTGAGTCTATGATCCAGCCTCTGATGCACGTCGTCTACAACGGCCATGATCACCCCTCCCTCTGTCCTGCCGGGCGATCCTGATCCTGTCCTGCGGCACGCATGGGACGGTTTCCCAGCCCTACACTTCGTTCAGGAGGCCACATATGACCACCATCAAAGGCGTCGTCAAGGGCGGCCAGCTCGTGTTCCCCGAGGAGGTCACCGTGCAACTTGGTCTCAAAGAGGGCGATACGGTCGAGGTCCAGGGCGAGCTGCTCCGTCCGGCTGCGCCCGTCAGTCCGTTCCTGGCCTGGGTCGGGAGATCCCCGCCCTTCGAGGCCGGGCAGGACAGCGTGACGTTTTATCGCCAGCAGCGCGACGGTGCGGAGGAGTGACCCGCACGGCCATTGACACGAACGTCCTCAGCGCCATCCTGAAAGCCGAACCGAATTCCCTGCCATTGATCGACCTTCTGGAGCGGGCACGCGGAAGCGGTCCGCTCCTGATCAGTCCGGTGGTGTACAGCGAGCTGCTCGGCACACCTCCCCACACCCCGGTGTTCATCGGGGAGTTCCTGCACGACACGGGGATCGCGCTCGAGGAGGCGTTCCCGCTGGCGGTGTGGGAGGCGGCAGGCGTGGCCTTCCAGGCGTATGCGGTGCGGAGGAAGGCGAGTGGCGGAGGCGTCCCACGGCGCATCCTGGCGGACTTTCTGATCGGCGCGCATGCTGAGATGAAAGCGGATCGGTTGGCCACGCTGGACCCACAGCATTACCGCCTGGCGTTTCCGGCGTTGACCCTCCTCACGCTGTGAGGGTCGGCCTGGCACCGATCTGAGTTCCACCGGCGTCGAGCGTGGCCCGCACCGGGAATCAGCCGGGCGGGGTGCGGGCCGCGCCTTGGAGGCACCCGCACCACCTTCGTGAACTGAACAGAACCGACGTACCGGACAGAAGTCGCCCCCCTCACAGGGGGCAGCGGGGAGGCGGAGGTGCCCCGTGTCCCAGAACTTCTGGTCGGCCGTCAATGCCATCGCGTTCACCCACACCAAGAGCCAGTCGGTGTGGCCCAGCCTGTCCTACCACCAGGCCATCCCGCCGGGCGCACACTCACAGCACAAGGACACCACGGTGCAGAGCGTCGTCGGCTTCGGTGTGCTCACCGCCATCTGCGGGGTCCTGACCGGCGACGTCCAGGCCACGCCGGGCAACGGGCAGGACGTGCTGATCCGCTACCCCACCACCGCGGGCGGCAAGAGTGGGAACCGCTGGCTCGGTGCCACGGTGCATGGCACCCACATCACCTTCGAGGGTGGCATCGGCCGCACCGGCCCGTTCGCCCTGACGGTCGTGCTGGCGGTCCTGAAGTGCCACCCGGCCCTGGTGGAAGTCGAGGCGCGCTGGTGGCGCCTGGTGGGCGAACTCTCCCGCCTGCGCGGCCCGCGCACACCTGGCCAAGCAACCTTCACGAAGGCCGACCTGCGCCAGGCGAGCAACGACCCTGACGCCACGCTCGCCATGATGGCCCTGATCGACAGCCTCTACTACAGCATGAAGGCCCTGTTCCTGGCAGGCGAGATGGACCACCTGGACGCCGAGCCCACGCAGGCCACCGCCTTCCTGCCCCCGGAGGAGTTCACCGTCCTCAAGGGCAGCCAGCCCACTTCCACGCCCCACCCGAGTACCGGGAACACGCCGCTGGACGAACTGCTGCGGGTCGCGCGCCGCGGCGGGCGGGTATTGATCACCGGCCCCACGGGGGTGATGAAAACCGAGACGGCCAAGGCCGCCGCCGTGCGGCTGGGGCGTCCGCTGTTCGTGGTCAAGGGCAGCCCGAACATGGACGACCAGGACTTCCTCGGCGGCTACCAGATGGTGGAGGGCAAGCCCGAGTGGGTGGACGGCCCATTCACCCAGGCCTTCGTGCGCGCCCAGGAAGGGCCAGTGGTGCTGCTGTTCGACGAGCTGCTGCGCTCGGACCCCATCAACCTCTCCAGCGCCGTGGGCATCCTCGACCACGTCAGCGCTGAGGAGGCGGGGCTGATGGGCGTGCCTCACCTCCCCGAGGGCCGCTACTACCTGCTGCGGCTGAAGAACGGCGAGCTGGTCTGGGCCCCGGTGAAGAACGTGCTGTTCATCGCCACGACCAACCTGGGCGACGGGTACATCCAGGCCGGGCAGAGCGTCGATACCGCGTTGCTGGGGCGCTTCAACCTCCACCTCGACCTGGAGTACGGCGACCCGGCCGTCACCGTGGCCCTGTACGAGCGGCTGTCCGGCGATCCGCAACTCGCGGCCCACCTGTACAGCGTCGAGGTGGAGACCCGGGCCAACCACGTCAGCCGGTCCGGACTGCTGGAGCGCGAGGCGAATCCCCGGGTGGTAATCAGTTGGCTGGAGGCCATCCAGGCGCTGGTGGAGGACGGGTGGGAACGGCACGAGGCGTTCCGGCGGGCGGCGGAGACCACGCTGATCCCCTTCTGCGTGCCCCGGAACGACTTCGGGCGACTGGAGCTCGCCGCACTGGAGGACCTGCGGCGCGTGCTGAACGAGCAGGCGCTGAAGCTGGTGTAGCAGACGAGGATCGCCAGAGCACTGAGGGGTGCTCTGGCGTCCAGCGGTCACTCGTCAGGCGCTTTCCGGTTCCGGGACCGCCCAGGCCGTCGCCGGTTCCAGCAACGCGAGCAGCGTCAGTAGACCGACCAACCCCACCAGGCGCCCGGCCAGCGCCAGGGACAGCGGCACGCCGAACCCCAGCACGTCCAGCGCCACCACGCCGCCCCCCAGCAGGGCGGCCAGCATCGCCGGGGGACCGTGCGGCGAGGGCCGGAGATCGCGTCCCCCGCTGCGCCACACGAAGATCAGCGCCAGCACCTCCAGCACCAGGGTCACCACCAGCATGAACACGCCCACGGTGACCGCGGGCCGGGGCCGGGACAGCAAGACCACCAAGTTCCCAACAGACAGGGCGGCGGCGCCCGCCAGCCCCACGATGCCCAACACGCGGTAGCCCACGTCGCCCCACGTCTCACCTGCGAACTTCTGCATGTCCAAACGGTAGGGGCGCGCTGGTTCCGCCCGGTAGGAGTCGCGCCGCGCGGCGGCGCCGGGGTGGGACAGAAAGGAGCAATCATGATCGTCCCCAGAGGACCCTCTCCCCTCCCCTGGCCGCACCAGCTCGGCTGGCGGGAGTTCACCCGGCAACTGTTCCGCTTCTACAGCCGCAAGGGGGACTTCACGGTGCTGCTCACGGCGCGGGTCGGCACGGCGGCCGTCGACCCGGTGGCGAAGGTGGTGTACCTCGACCCCGACCTGCTGCCCGTCACCGACCCCGGCGTGCTGCGGCACGCGCCCCCGGACGAGCACGGCACCCGCGCCCTACTGATCCGGGCCATCCTGGCCCACGAGGCCGGGCACGTCCAGTTCAGCGGCGACAAGCCGCTGGCGCTGCTCGGCCAGCTCTGGAACGCGCTGGAAGACGAACGCATGGAGCGGCGGATGGCCGCCCGGTACCCCGAGCTGGTGCCCGCCTTCGACTTTCTGGGCGACGTCCTTGCCGAGCAGGGCCGTCCGAAGTGGCACTTCGACTCGCTCGAGGGGTGCCTGGCGATGCGCTGGGAGCACGACCGTGCCGCGCCCAAGTGGGTCCCCGCCTGCCCCGACGAGTGGGCCGACATCTGGCCGCTGGTGCAGGCCGCGTGGCGTGCCCCGGACAGCGACCGGGTGACCTGGATCGCCCGCTGCATCCTCGGCCTGCTGGGGCTGGACGAGGAGGACGCGCAGGACCCGTTTGGCGGTCAGGTTCGCGCGGACGGCGCGGGCGACCCGTACGGCCAGGCTCAGGGGGGTGGTGAGGGCGACGCGAGTGGCCCGGGTGGAGGGGAGGACGCCGGGGCCGGTGATCAACCGCCTCCCGATCCAGTCGCCGAGTTGCCCGACATCCTCACCGCCGGGGACGTGGAAGGGCCAGCCCGGCTGGTGGCGTCGGTGCTGCGCGAGCGCGCCGCGCCGGGGCGGACCCGACCGCACGAGTCGCGCGGGAACCTTGATCTGGGCCGCTACATCGAGGGCAAGAAGAAGCTGTTCCGGCACCGCCAGGAGCCCACGCGCCCCCGGGAGCTGCACGTCACCTGGATCGTCGACCGCAGCGGCAGCATGGCCGACGACGGCCGCATGATCTGCGCGATCCGCGCGCTGCACATGGGCATCCGCGCCGCGCAGATCGCGAACGTGCCGGTACGGGTGATCGCCTTCGACTCCCTGGTCGAGGAACCCGTGCCATTCGGGATGCCCGCTGCGGCCGCGACCTCCGCCCTGCGCACGATCTTCCCGCGCGGGCTCACCGAACTCGCCCCAGCGATGAGGCGCGCGCTCGGCGCGCCCCGCCGTCCTGGGGAGAACCACCTGCACATCGTTATCTGCGACGGCGGTCTGGACCCCGAGGATATGGCGACCTGTGGGCACCTGATTCAGGAGCACCGCGACGTGCAGGTTCTCCCAGTGTTGATCGGCGAGGCCGCCGACCTGGAGGTCGCGCAGGCCTGGCAGGCCGCCTTCGGGACCCTCCTGCTGGCCCGCGACCACGCCGGACTCGCCGGGATCATCCTTGCCCGCCTGCGCGCCTTCCGCCGTTGACCCAGTCCCTGCCCACCCCCGCGCCGGGGTGGACCCTCGCTCCGCTGGAGGCTCATCATGTTCCCCTCGGTGCTCAGCCACCCCGTTCTCGACGAGGACGTCCTGTCCCGCCTCGCCCACGTCAACCGCCGCCTTGAGCACTACTACGGGCTGCGCCTGCACAGCGGGGAGTACATGCGGCTGTGCCGCCTGATCCGTGACCGCCAGATCCGGTTCCAGGTGGTGCGGCGAGATCGCCAGAACCGCCAGGTGGTGCAGGTGTGGTGGAAGGGAAAGAAGTTGCTACTGGTCTACTCACCGGTTCGCCAACTCCTGCACACCGCCTTACACCCCGAGCGCGGCCTGATGCCCCGGGGTGGCCTACGCCCGCCCCGGCCCCGGCGGGTCACTCGGCGACACGCCTTCGCGCAACGGGGGCGCGAGGGCCTTTCGAAGCATCCGGAGTGCGAGAACGCCTCCTCGCAGGTGTCGCGCCCGGGGGGCGCTCCGGGAAGGTGGAGGTCGAGATGACGGACGGTATGAACGTCGGCAAGAGCAACTTCGGGGCCTTCTTCAAGAACTGGGGCGGTGCCGAGGCGGCCGAGCCGGCCCCCACGACGCCACCCGCCCCGGCGCCGCAGGTCCCGGCACCCCAGCCCGTGCCTGTGGCGCCCGTTCAGCCTGGCCGGGCGGCTCCGGTCGTGCCTGCAGGCGGCGTGGAGGTGCCACCGGTTCCCCAGCCCCCCGCACCCGCGACCCTGACGCCGCCTGCACCCGCTGCACCCGAGCCCGTGACTCCTGCCCCCGAGGCACCGTCTCCGGCCCAGGAGCAGGGCGATTCGGAAGACGAGGCGGGCGAGACGGAAGACACGGACGAGGAGGTGGAAGAGGTCGAGGAAGAAGAGAGCAGTGAGGCGACCACGCCGGAGACCGTGGAGGGTGAGGCGGCCACCGTGCCGGACGCGGTGGCCGCCCCGGAACTGCCCCCCCCGAGCGGGGAGGTCTTCGGACACCTGGCGAGCCTGATGAGCCCAGGTAGCGCCCTGGCCTTCACGCTCAGCCTGGGGGAGGACGGCCGCATCACTGCCCAGGTCAAGCCGCTGAACCTGCCTGGGCTGCGTGAACTGACCCTCACCGGCACCGTGGAGGAGTTCGATAGCGCCGAGCTGCTGTACGCCCTGCGCGAGTACCGCCCAGCCGTGCAGGGCAGCCTGCGGGACCAGGCACGCAGCCAAGCGAAGGTCACGCAGACGAAGGCGGCTACGCCCGCCAGGCCCGCCACGACGAGCCCCGCCCTGACCCCTGCCAGCGACCGCCACAAGGGCAAGCTGAAGATCAAGGTGGACGTTCCCGGCGCTGGCCTGAAGGCGACCCTGAGCGGCCACGGCACCACGGTGCAGATCGGGGACAACGACCTGGCCCCCGGCCGGTACACCATCGAGGCCAGCGCCGAGGGCTACAAGACCGCCAAGCAGACGGTGAAGGTCGAGCGCGGCAAGACCGCCGAACTGACCTTCACGCTGGGCGGCTCGCTGGAGGTCCAGGCCCCGGGTGGGGCGGCCGTCACGGTGTTCGACTCTGCGGGGAATCCGGTCAACCCGGCCGGGCCACTCCCGGAAGGTATGTACAAGGTCCTGGTCGAGGCCGAGCACAAGAAGTCCTTCACCTGGCACGCCACGGTCAAGGCGGGTCCCCCCACCAAAGTCACGGCCATGCTGGACGACGCACCCCCAACGCTCTTCGGATCGTAAGCAGGCGTCGGAGGGGGCGGCACCCCCTCCACCGGAAGCACGGGAACTTCACGTCCCAGGAGGAACACCTATGGAAGCAAACGTCGTGGTCCGCAAGTTCGTGTACGCCGATCTCAACGGTGGGCAGCCGATGCAAGACCCCATGCCCTCCGGCACGCCCGACGACGTACGCAAGCTGCTGGCGGTGAACACCCCGTCCCTGACGAACGCCAGCATCGAGGGGCCGGAGGTGGAGGGGAACGTCCACAAGTACACCTTCCGCCGCGCGGTCGGCACGAAGGGCTGAGGTCGGCCTTCCACCCGGTGCCGCCTCCTCCCCGGGGGCGGCACCCTTCACGCACCGCGAGGTGTTCATGTTGCTCCATGCCGCGCCCGCGTCCCTGATCGCCCGGCTCTCCCCCACCGTCACCCGCCTGAACCTGCGCCCCCTCGCCCTGGCGATGGCGGAACGCGACTTCACCGGCACGTCCGGCACCGTGCTGGACTACGTACTCAGCGCCCTGCAAGGCACTCTGCGCCCCCTGCGCTCCCACCTGGAAGCCGTGGTGGACACCGCCCACGACACGAACGACGAGGTGCTGCGGGTGCAGTTCCACTACGTCCCCGTGCAGACCTTCACGGCGATGCACCTGGGGGGCGCGCGCCGGGCGCTGGGAAAACT
The DNA here is from genome assembly GCF_039545055.1 of Deinococcus carri. NCBI lineage: Bacteria > Thermotogati > Deinococcota > Deinococci > Deinococcales > Deinococcaceae > Deinococcus > Deinococcus carri. Next base: position 217,781 of record NZ_BAABRP010000002.1, on the reverse strand, counting down.
CCACCGCCTGCTGTTGCCCGAACTGCTGGGCCGCGCGGCCCAGGCCAGCCAGCAGGTCCTGCCGCTGTTCACGCCCGTCGAGGCGCTAGGTCTGTACTCCCAGCACCACCTGCACGGCGCGGAGAGCGACGAGGATTTCGCGGACCTGATCACCGACCTGGGCATGTGGGACGCCCCGCCGGACCTGCCCGTGCAGGCAGCGCTGGACTTGGCGCGGCGTGGGGGCGTCCGCCTGCCCAGCGAGGTGGAACGCCGGGTGCCCGGCTACAGGCTGTGGCGCCCGGAATCGGTGCTGCCCGGCCTGACGCTCCCCCCCAGGGTGCAGGCCCTCGTGGACGACCTGGAAGCCCTCGAACGGCAGGCAGAGGCCCTGCCCGAATACTCCGACGTGGAGTGCTCGGTCTCCTGCGAGGCGCTGTGGCCGTACTACCGCGAGAGCCTGCTGGTGGACCCCTTCCCCACCCGGGACCCCCGGCGGCTGAGCTTCACCCGCGAGATGCACGGGGAACTCCAGTACCAGGGCGGCGACGAGTACGCCCTGCGCACCTTCGTGCTTCAGGGCGACGGGGACCTGGAGCGCCTCGACGCTTACCTGACGCAGGTCCCAGCCCTGCAAGAGGGCGTCCGGACCTGGTTGAAGGCCCTTCATGCTCTGGGAGGGAAGTGATGCGGATACACGCCGCCCCGGCCCGGCTGTGCAGCGGGAAGCAGGACCCTTCGCTGGTGGAGTTCGGCCAGCTCTGCCTCGAAGCGGGCTTCACCCCAGGGCGCGACCCAGAGCCGGACGAGACACCGCAGGTCTTCATCGAAGAGGCCCTGCTGCCCCCCCTGCGCCGCCTCAAGCTGCCCGGACACTTCGGGGTCTACGCCGAGCAGGAAGACCTGATCGCGTTCGTCAACCTGGACGACGAGGCGCACGAGCCCGTCTCCCTGGCCGGGGCGGCGCGGGCCTGGGGCCACACCTTCGTGGCGGGGCTGTTGCCCCACCTGCACGCCGTGGCGAGGCCCGTCATGCCAGTGATGTCTCCCTTCGACGCCGGGGACCATCTGCTGGGCATGTACGGCAACTTCACCATGCCCGGCGAGCAGCAGGAGATCGTGGAGGGCCTGGCGGAGTGGTACGGGGTCGAGGGCGAGAACTCGGATGTGGATGCCCTTCAGACGGCGCTGGAGGCCCAGGGCCGCCCGACCCCCCGCACCCTCCTGCACGAGTTCGGCCCGTTCCTGACCGTTCCCGTGACCCTGGAGCAGCTCGCGGTGCAGGCCACGGAGTTGCCGGGGCGGGCGCTGGCCGTGGTGCGGCGGCTACAACAAGCCGGGGACGTCTCGGCGAGGCTTCAGCCCGTGTCCCAAGGCGACTGGCCGGACGCCATGTCCGCCCCGTACAGCGTGGACGGCGAGGACCCAGTGGTTGTGCTCCTCACGACGACGCCAACGGGCAGCCAGGACTTGGGCTGGGTCGAACATGCCTTCCACAGCCTTCAGCAGCAGATGAACGAGGGGGGCGTCCGACCCCTGCACGCCTGGGACCTGCACCGCCCCGAACACCGCCTCGCCGCCGCCGCCTACCTGCGCCACGCCCCGGATCTGGTCCGGCACCTGCGGGCGATCCTGGCCGACCTGCGCGCCGCGTGAGGAGGAGTCGCCCGCTTCCCGGCGGACCGGAGGACCACCATGCAGATTCATGAAGCGCGCTTCCACCTGTACGAACGGCCAGAAGCGGCACCGCCCGCCGGATTCGACCACCTAATCCGGGCGGGTGCACCCCTGGCCGCTCCTCCCCTGCCGGATGACCACCCCACGGTCTGGGTGCTCCGCGAGGTGCTGACGCCGCTCCTCACACCCCTGGACGAGCTGGACTGCGCGTGCCTGGTGTACGAGGTCACCCAGCGCACCCGCACCGTATCCGTTGGATTCGCGCGTCACACCCAAGGCATGAACATCCCTCATATCGATCACCTGCCCGCCCTCTACCAGGGGCTGCCGGAGGGGACGCTCGGCAGCGTGCTGTACCACCTGTGCGAGTGGGCGGCAGGGGTTTACCCGGTCTTCACCCCGCAGTTCGCGCTGGAGTACACCTTTCCCGAGATCAACGTCACCACCGCCTCGGGACGCGAGAAAGGACTGTGGCAACTCGCCGAGGAGTACGGCATCGAGGCCGAGGACGTGCCCGCCCTGGAGGCGGCCCTGGCCGACGAGGGCACCACCACCCCGACCGTCATGGCCGAGGCGCTGGCGCCCTACCTGACCGACGCCCCGCTCGAGTTGGGAAGTCTCGCACGCCTGGCCGCCGGGCACCCCCACCTGCGGCGGGTGGTTCGCGCCCTGACGGCCCTGCACGAGGCCTCGCGGCAGGTGCCGTCCCCGGATTGGGACGACTGGAAGGCCGGGGAGGACGGCCCCTTTTACAGCGCCACGGTGGGCGGGTTTGCCGCCGCGCTGTTCGTCTCCACCCCCGACCGGCCCGGGCAGCCCCACGTGCCCTGCCAGGTCGAACACGCCCTAGATGACCTGGGCGACCGGGGCATGAACACCGAGTTCGCGCCGCACTGGGTGGTCCACCTGCGAGACGTGGCCGCCGCCCGGCGGCTGCTGGACTACGCGGCCGTCGCGCCGCGCGTGCAACGCGCCGCACGGGAGGTCCTCAGAGAACTTGCACGGAGGCCATCATGAACCAGCAGGAGTTGATCAAGTGGCTGCACACCGCGCCTCAGGACCCCAAGGACGCGGGGGCCAAGATTCTGGAGGGGGAACGCTCACCCGAGCACCGCGCGCTCGCCCAAGCGGTCGCCGGGCTGAAGCACGTCGGCCCGGCGCTGCACGTCCCGCACCCGGACGACGCGGAACTGCTGCCGTGAACATCCACCGCGCGAGGTCCCACCTCCGCAGCGGCACCGTGACGCAGCACGTGGGCGTGTTCGAGCACCTCGCGCGCCACGGTCTGCTGCCCGGGCGGCCCCAGCCGGGTGAGACGCTGCCGATGTTCGCCGGGCGTGCCCTGGGAGACGGCCTGCGCGCCCGCTTTCCAGAGGCCGCCACCCCCATGCTGCGCCTGGAGGTCGAGAGCCACCATCCGGCCACGCTGGAGGTGAGGTTCGAGCCGGTGATCGAGTCCCGCAGCCTCTCGGCAGAGTTCCTGAATGCCACCGACCCGCTGTGGCTGCAAACTGTCATGGCCTACCTCAGCACTGCCAGTTCGCAGGGCCTGTCCGTCTGGACCCCCTACGACGCCTGGCACCACTACACCCGAGGATGGGGCGACTTCGAGTCCTTCCGGGGCCAGTGCGCGGTGGACCAGCAGATCCCGGAGGAGGACCTCACCGACCGGGACGTGCAGGTCTGGGCCGAGATGCACGAGATGCTCGATCCCTGGACGGTGGCGCGGCAGCTTCGCCTTGACCCGGGGCGCAAGCTGCTCTCCCTCCCCACCCTGGAGCGCCAAGCCGCCACGCCGCTGCACCGCCGCATCGCCGAGCAGCTCGTGGCCCTGGTGCATCTCGACCGGCGCATCCCGGCCGGACACACGTCGCAGCAGCGGCCCTGCCCCCACGTGATTGTCTTTTACGAAGGCGACGAGGGCTTGAGTGTAGAGTTCGCCACCGAGTTCCTGGAGACCGTCGACCTCGGCCCGGCGTTGCGGGTAAACGTAGACCCGGGCGGGCTCAGGGTCTTCAACGCCTACGCCCGGCACGCGCAGACCTTGTTCCGCCACACCGAGGCGCTGCTCGACCTGCTTCAGGAACTCTGACGCCTGGCTCCACTTCCGCCCAGCGTCGCCGCTGACGCGGCAGGAGGAAGGCATGCTGACCATTCTTCAGGAAGAGGACACGGCCCGGCAGCACCTCACCACCTACCAGGACGGCTTCGAGCGCCGCATCCTTCAGATGGGCCTCCAGCCGGGCGCATCACCGAGGAGGAGGGAGCGGTCCTCGCCTCCGGCTCCATCGAGGTGCCCGCCGATGGCGACTCCCCGCTCGAACGCCAGGGCGACCAGGTGCGCGCTGGGATGCTTCCGGTACAGGTCTGGCAGCCGAGAACCAAGGAATTCCAGCTCCAGGCCCTCACCCACTGGAAGGCCAGGTTTCCAGCCTTCCCCGAGGCGTACCGGCTGGTCGCCACCCTCGACGTGCCGGAGCCCGAGGCGGTCTTCGTGATCTGCCAGCACTTCACCGAGGAAGGCTGGCTCCGCGACCCGCGGGTGCGTGCTCGGGCGTCCAGCGCGCACTCCATGTGTGCCCTGGGACGTCGTGGTCATGCCGGACGGCAAGGCCTGGCGCGTCCTGGGCTGCGGCTGGGAGGAACTGCCCAGGGCATGACGGGGGATGTGGAGCGGCGGGGAGGCGGACAGAAGGGCCCCTGCCGCGGTCGTCGCGCCCCTGCCGGGGCACCGGAATCCATTGTCAAGGAGGTAACTATGCAGGTGGATATCCAGATCGACGCCGGACGCGACTACCAGCCCCACGCCGCCATCCTGGTCTACCGCGACCGGCAGTCCGGTCAGACGATCGCCGAGTTCCACCCCGCCTACCGGCAGGGCCAGGAATTCCACGTCGCGGAGGCGCACCCGCTGACCTCCGGCGACGTGAAGGAGCTGCTCGACAGCCTGGGTGCCACCGCACTCCAGTTCGTGCCCCAGCACGCCGTGGCCGTCAGCGCCCTCGCCGTCGCCTGGTGGACCCCGGCGCAGAACCGGGCCATGTTCTTCCTCAGCCACACCGACCAGGCCGTGAACGAGCTGAGCGGGCGGGTCTTCCCGCAGCCTCCTCTGCTGTTCATCGCGCGGCGGGGCAGCCTGACGGTCTACGCCCTCGCCGAGAACACCCGCCCGGGCGCGGACACTCCGCTGATGTGCGCGCCCTACTTCAACATCTTCCAGGGGCACGGCGTGTGCCGGGGCACCACCCCGTATCCCGGGCATGTGGACGCGGGGCGTACCGACGAGTGGGAGCGCGCCTTTTTTGGCTCCAACTTCACCCACCACGCCGCGGGCACCCGCAAGATCACCTCGTTCGGGGGCAGCCACGCCGAACTGTGGCTCGCCGCCGAACGCGCACGCACCTTCGACCCGGCCTGGCTCGTGCCCGCGGGCCGCACCCTGGGGGAGGCCCTGCAATGACCCGCCGTTACCTGCGTCCTCTCAAGCGCCCCATGACCGTCGCGGTGGTGGGGTGCGGCGGCACCGGCAGCCACATCCTCAGCGGCCTGACCCACCTGCACCACGCCCTGATCGCGCTGGGCGGGCAGGGGCTCACGGTCGTCGCCTACGATCCGGACACCGTGGAGGCCCACAACGTCATGCGCCAGCGCTTCTACCCAGGTGACGTCGGCCGCCACAAGTGCGAGGTGCTGATCAGCCGCATCAACCGTGCGCACGGCCTGCACTGGCGTGCGGTACCCCGGACCTTCGCCGAGGGACTGGGCTTCCCCAACTTCGACCTGGTGATCGGGTGCGTGGACTCGCGCCGGGGCCGGGCGGAGATCCGGCGCATGATCACCACCGGCCCCTGCGCCCGGACCCGCTTCTGGCTGGATATCGGCAACGCCCGCTTTCCGGACGGCCGCTTCGGTGGTCAGGTCGTCCTCGGCGAGCCCAGCAACCTGCGCAACTGGGGTTCCCGGCGTACCGGGCGGCTGCCCATTGCCAGCGAGCTGTACCCGGAACTGGTGAACACGCGCCTCGCGGAGGACGAGCAGCCCTCGTGCAGCGCGCTGGAAAGCCTGAAGCGCCAGGACCTGTTCCTGAACGCCCTGCTCGCGCAGCACGCCCTGAACATCCTCTGGCGGGTGATCCTGGAGCGCCGGCTGGACGTGACCGGGGTGTTCGTGGACGCGAGTTCGCACATCGTCAATCCGGTGTATGCCGAGCAAGCCAGGGGGAGGGAGGCGGCGGATTAGCGCTCTCCCCCATCAGCAGTCCACAGGGGCAGGGCGTCCCCGTCCTCCCTGCCCCTGTGGAAGGGAAGGGCTTCGGGAACAGGTGCAGGCAGAGCCGGGGCCTTTCCACTGGCTTCCTGAAGGATCTGAAAAGGGAGACGGATGACACGAACCAACATCAGCGAGGTGCTGACCCACACCGACTGGGCCTTGCTGGCCCAGCAGAAGCTCCAGCTCCTCCTCGTGATCGACGACTTGGAGAAGCGGTGTGACGCGGCCATGACTTACGGAAGAACCGAAGAGCGGGAAGTGTTGTCCACTTGGCTAGAAGCCCTGAGCGGCATTCTCCACTGGATGGATGCTCTTCAGGACGCCGCTCAAGCCGAGGGGCATCCGGCCGTATTCCTGACTTGTCCTGAGGAGGACATGCCTTGAAGCTCACGGCAAGGTCCCACGACTTCTGGACCCACACGAGGAGGGCCACCTTGCTCCTGGCACCGATCAAACCCAGAACCTTTCCCCTGCCCTGAAGGCCGCAGGCGTCGCGGCCCACCCTGGGCCGCCGGGGTGGCGTGGAGGTTGCCATGTCACAGACGATTCCCGCCCCCCGCGCTCCAGCCCATCGGCCCCAGGTGCTGCCATCCCACCCGCAGCGCTTCACACCCCTGAGCCTGACGCCGGAGCGTATCGAGCGGATGCTGACCTGCCTGAACGAACACGCCCAGGTCAGCTCCACTCAACTGGCCGACGTGCTGGGCCTGACGCGCGCCGCCGCGCAACCCCTCATCGACGACCTGTGCAGCCGTGGGTTGGCCCGACGGGGTGGCACGAAGCGGCGGTACGAACGTGCCTACACCCCGGTCAACCCAGCCCTGATGCGGGACTACCTGCGTCCGGCCATCCGCGCCTGTCTGAGTGGCCGTCCGGCCCTGGCCTCCGGCGTCGCCCGTGCACTCGGCCAGCCCGGGGAGCAAATCGCGGAGACGTGCAAGGTCATGCACTTGGAGGGCGAACTGCACGGGGCACTGGTGGGTGCCGTCTTCGTGTACTCGCTGCCGTCCACCGTGGTGCCGGAGGCCAGCGCGCCCCCGCCCGCCTCCTCGACCGCTCCCGTCCCCGCGTCGCCCCGGCGAGGGCGCGTCACCGAGGATGTGGTGCGGGCCGTGCAGGCGGCGCTTCCCCCTGACAAGCGCCGGGCGGTCGGTGAGGTGGGACGGGTGGCCGAGCGGTTCGACTTGAGTCCCAGCCAGGTCTACCGCGCCCTCAGGCAGGTCCTGCCCCCCAGATAGGGCAGGGGTCGCGGCCCGGCGGGGCCGCCCCGGGGGATGGAGGTTCCCATGACCGATACCCTGCCCGAGACCGCCCCGCTCTCCCCCACCGTTGTTGATCCCAAGGTCCTCGCCCTGCTCCGCAGACGTGCAGGGCGGTCTGGAGCGCCGGGCCCAGCAGAAGGAGGCGCCGTCCTACGTGGGCATGAACATGACCCGCAAGCGCAGCCAGGGCGCCGGCAGCCGGGCCGCAGATGCCTTCCGACTGCGCCGGTTGCAGCGCGCCTACCGCGCGGTGGCAAGGTGGGCTGGAAGCTGGCACGCTCCCAGCCGTACTCGCCCAGGTGGGCGACCCCAAGCTGATCGAGCTGCTGGTGCATCTCGGCCCCGACCACGCCCATTCGCTCACCAGCGTCTGCCTCACCAATAAGGAGTTCGAGGCGCTGCGGACGCACCGTCCCCACTCCACCGTGCTGGACAGCGTCGAGGCTCTACCGGTGCAGTACGGCTGGCTGCGCGAACTCCCGTCCGAGCAGGTGAACGGAGTCCTGACGATCTTCCGGGAGCCAGCCCCCGGGGGCCCTTCGAGCACATCGCGGCGAACTGCCAGCGATTTGCTTGCGAGCGAGGCGAGGAACTGGGAGGCCTTGCAGGCGTGCGGATTGACCACTCCGGCCCTCGCCGTGGAGGCGGCCGCTGCCCTGTGCGCCCTAGCGGAGGCGCGGGTTGATCCGTCCCGCGCTCGGCGGGACCGGGTGGCGGCCCTGGAACGGGACCTGGTCGGGGACCGCGTTCCCGGGTTCTGGCCCACGCCCGCCCCACTCGCCACCCACCTCGCGGCGCTCGCCGATCTCCACCCCGGCCTGCGCGTCCTCGAACCGCAGGCGGGAAAGGGCGACCTGGTGGACGCCCTGCTGACCCTGGAGCCGGAACTGCACGTGGAGGTCTGCGAGCAAAATGGTCGACTGCGGGAGGTGCTCGAGGCCAAGGGGTGCTGCCTGATCGGCGAGGGCGGCATGGCCCTGCGGGGCAAGTGGGACCGCATCGTGATGAACCTGCCCTTCGAGGGGCTGGCCGACATCGGGCACGTCCAGCATGCCTACCGCCTGCTGGCCCCGGGAGGCGTGCTGGTGGCCGTGATGGGGAACGGGCCGTTCTTCCGGCAGGAGCCACGGACGCGGGACTTCCGGGCCTGGCTGGAGGGCGTGGGTGCCGAGGTCACGGCCAACGACCCGGACGCCTTCAGAGTCAGCACCACCGGGCACAGCACCGGGGTGCAGTCCCGCACCATGCAGATCGTGAAGCCATCCCTGGGCTGAGGGCCGTGGGGGCAGGACCTCCCCTGCCCCTCGCCCTTCTCACTGAGGAGGACCTCTGTGATCAGCCCCAATGAACCAACAGTCGCGCCCGTCTCTTCGCCGATCTGCTGTCCGAACTGCGGCAGCCCGTACGTCGACCAGACCCATCGCCAGGACCCTGAGCTGTTTCGCTGCACCTCTTGCGGCCTGGTGGACGAGTTGCTGCAGTTTCACCCCGCGCACCTGCTCGGCAGGCCGACCCCGGCACCTCATATTCGGGGGTCACGCCCGGGGGCGCTGGGGTCACAGCTTCAGGAGGACCCTTGAACCACACCGTCATCACCAGCGTCAACGGTCACCCCCTTGTCCGCTGCGCCACGCCGGAACTCGCCGAAAAGGCCCGGCGGGTGCTGCAAGGCCACTCCGGCCCCAACTCCTGTTACCTCCTCCCTGCCACCCGGATGGAGCACGACTCCAGCGGCGCGCCTCTGCCTCACCTGAGCACCGAGGACGATCTCCGCCTGGTGGACGCCGTGTGGTGCACCTTCGACGCCGAGATGAAGTGCGTCATGGTCCTGCCGGTCGTGACCCTGAAAGGCCTGGTACGGGACAAGGCGCGGCGGGTGCAGGGCCAGCGGCTCGCCCTGGCCCGCGAGGTGGATCGGGGCCAGGAACTGATCGAGCTGCGCTTGGGCAAACCCCTGCCCGAGGGGCAGGCGTCGCTCCCCTGACGGGGAGCGCTGGCCCGCCATGTCATCCAGACCCCAGCGCTTCAACCCGGACCTCTGGCGTCGCCCGAACACCCCCGAGACATCCCCGACGCCCACAGCGGGGACTCCTTCGACCTCTGCCCCTGAGCCTGCTTCACCCCCGGAGGTGCCCCAGGAGGCATCTGAAGCGCCCCTGCCCCGTGCCCCGTGGGCACCCCCGGAAGGAGCGCGGAAAAAGCTCCCGGCCCGGGAGTACCCCGTTCGCCTGCTTCCGCCGCCCCACATGGACAAGGACCAGTGCGAGGCGGCCTACGAGCAACTCAGCGACGAGATCCGGGCACGCTTCCCCGGTGCGTATGCCGTCCAGCTTGTGGTGACGGGCTCTGGGCACCGCATCGGCCTGAGCCTCCTGGTCCGCAACAAGCTGGGCTATCCCCTGGACCTGGAGCGCGGTGACGGCACCCTGCCCTTCGACCTGATTGACCGGCTGCTGGAGCTGGTCGGCCACGGCGACTGGATTCTCGCCAAGTCCCCCCCTGCCTTTTCTGGAAGGGACGACGACCCGTTCTGAAAGAGACCACCATGCGAACCGTTTTTCTGATCACGCCCATTCGGCCACGCGAAGACGGCTCCCCCGAGCGCATCCGGCAGAGCACCATGAACTGCTTGGCGGCGGCAGCGGGCCGCCCGTTACCCCGAAGCGTGCCTGGTACTGGAAGTCAGGCGGCGAATCGTCGGCCAGTTCGAGTTCCGTTTCAGTGCGGTCACGGAACAGGGTGTCCCGTTGTCCTCGCCCGAGGCGTGGGTGACCTTTCTGGGGGAGCGGTGCGCGGCCGGGAGCGCCCTGTATTCCGAGGACGGCGCGACCTTCACCCTTGACGCCTTCCTGGCCTTGCCGGACGTTCGGCACCGCGTAGGCGCGGAAGTCGCGCCGCAGGCGGCACCAGGGGAGGTCGAGGAGGCACCACCTTGACGAACCCACGCTGGCTGAAGATCGCCCTCAAGCTCGAACAGCGGCACTCGGACGTGTTCCGGGACCTTGTGACCCTGGACGCCTGCGTGTGCAGCTCAGGACAGCGCGAGGACGAGTACCGGCTCACTGCGGGCAAGTTCACCTCGGAGGAACTGAACGGCCTGTGCGAAGCCTTCGGGGACCTGCTGCGCCTGAAGCTCGAAGATCCGTTCCTGGACCTGTTCAGCGAGACCTACATGGGTCGCCTGGGCAAGGACGCGCAGCGGCACCTGGGCGAGGTCTACACCCCGAGTTCGGTGGCGCTGCTGATGACGAAGCTGGTCATGCACCCGCCCGTCCCCGGCGACACCCTGAAGGTGGCGGAACCGGCGGCCGGGAGTGGAACCCTGGTCCTGGCTGCCGCCCATGCGCTGGAGGACCTGGGGGTGAGCCGCCTTCACATGCAGGTGGTCGCCACCGACCTCAACCCCTGCGCGGTGGATATGGCGCTGGTGAACCTGGGGCTGGCGAGCATCCCGGCCGTGGTCCGGCACGGCAACAGTCTCACGGGGCAGGTCTTCCGCGAGTACTCCACGCCCGCCTGGCCCTTCGCGTGCCCCTACAGCGGCGAGCCGGACACCAACCGGCTGCAAGGCAGCGACGTGCTGGGCATATTGCGGCTGACCGTGCCGTTGCCTGTCGAGACGACAGGCTGAGGAGCAGATCGGCAGCAATACGAATCTGGCTGATCCGGTCCAAGTGACAGCAGCGGTGTCGTGCCCTTCCCAGGAGAAGGCTGGTGGGCTCTGGACCAAACCAGCCTTTACCCTTGCTGTTTGAGAAGGGCAGGCTCTGCGTGGTGGAACCTTACCGCTCGTTCCTGCTGGTGGAAGGCGAAATCAGGACTGGGGGCGAGCGACCGGAGATACCGTCGGAACAGTCCCGGAGGGGGAGGGGAGAGGGGGGGCTGTCAGAAAGAGCCTTACGAGGATGCCGAGGACACCCGATGTCCTTCACGTTCAATCAGGAAAGAGAAGGATGAGTTATGCCATTTGCGTAACAGCGAATGGCAGCCGCCTTAGAATAAATTCGTGCCAGTGGCGCGGGGGAGGGGAGAGTCCCTCTGAATGAAGAGGGTTCGGACAAGCTGCCAAGTGCTGAGGAAGGCCGACGGACGGTCCTTGAACCGTTTGCTGGCGAAAGGTCCGCGTGAACTTGCTGGACGAGACGGTGGTTGACGATGCTATGCAGCTGTTGATCGATGTCTGCGGCCTCCCTGTTGCTCAGGGTCCTCGGGCGGTACCCGGGGTTGCTATCGGACAGGCGTTCCTCAAGCCGGAGCGCAAGATGCGGTGCCTGCTCGCCCGCGCTGCTGCCTCAAAGCAACGGATCAGCCCGTTGGGGGGCGAATACCAGACGCTCCACGAACCCTTGAGGAAAGGAAGTCTGCTCAGCCTTATCCTGTGACAGCTTTACCCCGGGGCGGCCCCCGAGCGCGTCCGGGTCACGTCGGTCCAGACCAGCGGCACCTTCCGCTCAATCCCTGGGTCCCTCCTGAAAGAGGGGGATGTGGAGGATGCCAATCCACTTCTTCGTGAGGCGCTGGGGTGGGGTAAGACCTTCACTTGGCGGCTGTGCTCAGACACGGGCAGCCATGCATGTTCTCCCGATCCGGAGGTACCCCGTGGCGTCTCCCTCCGCGTGGAGAGACCTCAAAGCGAGGCTGGAAAGCCAGGGGGCGCGAGAGTGTCCAACTTGCCAAGGTTGTACAACTTTTCGTAAGCTCGGCGAGTGGAGAGCGATGCGAGCTGCAAGTCGGCGACCCTCCGCACGAACCTGTACGCCACGCTCGACCAGGTGAAGGCAGGACAGCGCGTGGTGATCGAACGGCACGCCGCGCCGATGGCCGCCCTGATTCCCATGACCGACTACTGGGAACTCATCATGCGCCGCGCCCACCAGCGCCGCTCAAAGGAGGAATTCATGCCGACCCAACGCCTCGTGATCGCCAACGCCTCGGGAGGGGAGGGGAAGTCCACGGTCGCCCGCGAACTGGCCTACAGCCTGGCCCTGCTCGGCTACAAGGTGGCGCTGTTCGACCTCGACCCCCAGGCCAGCCTCACCAAGGCGCTGGGCCTGCACGACGACCCGGACTCCCCGGCACGCACCGAGGAGGCGACCGTCGGCCGGGTGTTCTCGCGTGACGAACCGCCGCCGCTGCCCGAGCCCATGCAGGTGCATGGCGTGGACGTGTGGCCCGCCAACGACGCGCTGAACAGCGTCGACAACGTGTTGAACAACGACTTCGCCCGCGCCGCCAACCTGCGTGAAGCGCTCGACGCTTACCTGAGCAGCATGCCAGAGCCGTACGACTTCGTCATTCTGGACACCAAGCCGCAGCGCACCAACTTCCTGACCGCCAGCGTGGCTGCCGCCGATCACCTGCTCGTGCCGGTCTCGGGCATCAAGGGCCTGGAGAACCTGGACGTGCTCCTGAAACTGGTGAAGGTGGCCAAGGGCATCGCCCCGAACCTGACCCTGCGCGCGTTCATCCCCAACCGTATCCGCGAGAACGTGGACCACCACAAGGAGCTGCTGCACCACCTCCACACTGACCTGTCGAGGCTCGCGCCGATCACGTCCAACGTGCGCGACAGCCTGGCGACGATGGGCGGCGCCACCCAGCAGCGCCTGCCGGCCGTCCTCTACAAGCCGAAGGCGAAGGTCAGCGAGGATATCGGTGCCATGACCCTGAACGTGCTGGGGATTCTCGGCGTGAAGGTGCCCGCATGACGGCGAAGGGCAAAAAGGGTGCCGGGTTCGCTCACCTGGTGCCCTCGGCGGACGCGCTGGCCGCTATCACGGAGCAGGCCGTCCTGGTCAATGCGCCCATCGCCAGCGTGCATGTCCTGCCGGGCTTCAACCATCGCGGGCGGTACAGCGGGGACGAGCTGACCTCGGAAACGCTCCAGGAACTGGTGAAGTCGATCCGGGAGCACGGCGTCCTGCAGCCCCTGTGGGTGCGCCTGTCGAACGGCGAATACAGCGTGATCGCCGGCGAGCGGCGGTACCGGGCCGCCGTGCTGGCCGACCTCACGCACCTGCCGGTCTTGAACTTCGGGGTGGTCGACGACGAGCGTGCCGAGGAACTCGCCCTGATCGAGAACGCCCACCGGACCAATCCATCCATCGTCGATCAGACCCTCAGCGGCTTCAAGCTGCTGACGCGGCGCACCGGGATGAACCAGGACGAACTGGTGCGGTACCTCAACCAGGTGCGCAAGGGGCAGATTCCGGACACGCACGGCGTGGGGGAGTGGCTCCAGGCGACCTACGGCACGGGCATCAGCGTCTGGGCCCAGCAGCGCAGCAAGATCCTGAACTTCACGCCCGAGGAGCTGACGGCCGTCGAGGCGAAGCAACTGGACGTGAAGGCCGTGTACGAGCTGCTGAACGTCAAGGACCAGGCCAAGCGGCGCGAGCTACTCACGGAGGCCGTGCAGCGCGGGTGGAAGGCGGAGGACGTGCGCAAGGCCGTCCAGGCGCTCACCCCGAAAAAGGTTCATCCGCTGCTGTCCTCTGTGGACGGCCTGCGCGCTGACCTGCCCCGCCTCAAGCAGTTGACCGGCAAGGAAGCGGCCCGGGCCCAGAAACTGATCGCGGAACTGCGTGCGCTCCTCGGGTCAGGCCAGCAAGGGTAGAAGGCCAATCTGGAGCGGGCGTTGATGGCAGGGGCGATCAATGTGTGGCGGGTGGTCACCTGGCTGGGGGACCGCTAAGGAGATGGCCTGCACCTCCCGCCGTCAGGCGCTCCGCCTCACCGTTGAGCCTTCGCCACCGGGAGCAACTCATCCTCGGGAGCCGTACCGGAGGTCCCCTCCGGCCAAGAATCACCACACTTTTCCCGCAACAATGCCACACTTTCTCCGAGCATTCGCCACACCTTCCCCGCAACCTTCCCACGTTTTACCCGCGGCACGCCCACACTTTTCCCGCCCGAAGACCAGCTCATACGGCCAAAACTTGGTCTTCGGCACCCCCAGTCTGCGGGGAAACTGTGGTTTTCCTACGGGAGGACTGTGCCGTTCGCGCGGGAAAAGTGTGGTGATTTTGCGGGAAGAGCGTGTGACTTCTGCGGGAAAAGTGTGGAATACGCGGCCGCATCCACCGTCGTACCCGCTGCATACTCCTTTGCTTGATTGATCATCAAGATCAAAGATCTTTTTTTGACCATGACTACAATCAAACGCATGGACAACACGCGGATCAGCGAGCTTGACCTGGCCCGCGCCGGGATTGTCAGCGCTTCGCAGTCTGCGCCGAAGGAACACGACTGGATCGCGGAGTTCGAAGCGAACGGGGTTCGGTACGTCGTTTCAGGACACGCGCATCGCGGCCGCCCTTACGGCTTGGACGGCGACATCCTCCTCGCGCTGCAGACCCTGTTCTTCCGCGCCGGCTGTCCCGACAACAACCGCATTCGCGTGCCGCCCACCACGCTCCTGAACATGGTCGGCCTGTCCCGCTCCAGCAAGGATTACGTGCGGCTGCGTGAAGGGCTGCTGCGGTTGGCGTCCGTCCGCTGGGAGATGACCGCGCGCTGGTTGGGCGCGAGCCTGAAACCGGAGAGCCGGACCGCGTCCACCGGCCTGGTCTCGGATCTCTGGCTGGACGACGACGTCGGCATGGAAGACGCCGTGGGCGTGCAGGTCAGCACGGATTCTCTCATCGACGTGGTGTTCACCACGACGTTCGCCTCGCTGATCCGTGACGGCCTCTACCAGATTCTCGACGGCGACTTGATGGCGCGGCTGGGCAGCAGCCCCAGCCGCGCGCTGTACCGCTGCCTCGCCGCGCACCGCATCCGCGGCGACCACCTCGCCCAGGAGATGCGGGTGAATCTGCGGGACTGGATGGTGGCCTGCGGCCTGAGCGGCCGAACGGACGCGGCGCTGCGTTCCCTGGAAGCCTCCCACGAGCGACTGATCGACGAAGGATACCTGGACAGCGTAGAGGACGAAGGGCGCGGCGCGAAACGCGCCCTCACGTACCGGTTCCGGGCCATCGCCCACCCCGAGCTGGTCCGTGAACTCCAGGCGCGGGGCGTCGTCTCCGGCGTCGCGGCGACCCTCTCCGCCGATTATCCCGAACGGGTCCTCCCCGCCATCCGCGCCGTCGAACACCGGGTGGAGTCCGGGTGGAAACCCCGCTCCCTGTCCGCCGCAGTCGTCGATGCCATCAAGAACCCCACCAAGTGGGAGTACGCCACACAACTCTCCGCAGCACCCGAAACCCCGCCCAAGAAACGTGCCAGGCGGACAGCATCACCGCAGCCGGACCAGGATCAGGTCGCTGATCCCCGGGAAACAGCCCGGATGCTGTTCCGGGTCAAACTCAACCGTGCACCCTCGCCACTGGCCCAGGACGCCCTGGCCCAGATGTCGGTCGAAGGCGTGACGGCGTTGACCACCGCGCTGCGGGAAAAACCGAAGGACGAAGCGCTCCGCTTCGCCGCCCGTCTGCTCGGCGTCCCGCTCTGACACCCCGCCGCTTAGTGGCTGAGCCGCCCCTCGCGCTGCGCCAGGACCCGCAGGGCACACCCCACCGCCGCAAGCAGGGTCGCCGTCGTCAGGCCATGCTCCAGGCCCAGGTAGGCCGCCGAGTGAAGCGCGTGGTAGGCCACCTGCAGCGGTTCATCCCGGGCGGTGGTGAGCTTGCTGTACCAGTCCTGCCCCAGCGCCCCCACATCCGCCCCGCCGTGTCCGGCCAGTGCGGCGATCGCCTGCGCATTGCGTTCCACCTCCTGGGCAAACGCGAGCAGCATGTCCCGGGTGGGCCGCTCCTGGCTGAGGGCCGGGGCGAACTCCACCGCAGCCACCACCTGGAGGGTGAGGGTCAGGCACGTCTCGAAGGTCTGCTGATTGGCCGGGTGGGCAAGTGGGGCGTGGGGCACGGCCGTCATGCTCCAGGCTGGGCGCGCAGCGGCGTGCGCGTCAAGCGGGTTCGCTCACGGGAGCCTGCCCCCAGCCGACCACCGACGACATCACGCTGGATGGGGGATCGACACCGAGGTCGACGCTGGTCTATCGCCGCCAGGTCATCACTGCCCTATACACACCAGGGCAGTCACGGCGGCTTGGCCATTTTCCACGGCCTGCTGCTCCTTCGCCGTGCGTGGCCTACCCGTTCCCGTCCAGCGGCGCTGCCACTCCCCCCGATCATCGCCCTTCCTGAAAGGCTGGCTGGACCGGCACGGTGGTCCCCAGCTCACCACAGAGGTGAGCGCATGAATCCCCTGGTGCCTCTCGGTCCCTACGAGACGCGGCCCAACCATCTGGCCGCTGCGCGGCTGGTCATTCCCCAGTTCCTCGGCGGGCGCGTCTTCCTGTTGGCCACCTTGCGCTCCGAACTGCGCGCGTCCATCCTCTGCCTCGTGATCAGGAACGGCCTGCTTGCCGTTTCATGGTTCAAGGATGGGCTTGACTGGCGTGTCACGACCAGTTCCATTGGAGATACCGTCATCCCTCAGCCCTGGCCGGGAGGTCCCCCGGCGGTCCCCCTTCATCCCCGGAGGCTCGTTATAAGGTGAGGTATGGTGGTGGTTGATTTCCCTCTGCTCCGTGAACCGCCGGACATGCCCTGTCCCTGCTGCTGCTCGTGGCCCGCTTCAGCGACCACACCGGGCTGCCCCGACCTCCTCAGGTGGGGAGCATCAGCTCACAGGGACGCCCTCAAGGGGACGCATGATGAGCGCGCGGCCCTCACGCCCCAGGAGATCCAGATGACCGACGCTCCCAACCCCTTCGCTGCCTACCACACCGCCGTGGCAGCCATGAAGGCCCCGCTGCTGGACAGTCCCCTGAAGCCCGTCATCGCGGGCCTGACAGTCGAGGCTGCCTCGCCACACCGCCAGGTGCGCCTGCATGTGACGCTGCACGGCACCCTTGCGGTGGCCGCACTGCTCGGCGAACCGAGCTTCCGCGACCGCCTGGCCCCCATGCTCAGTGCGGAAGACGTGGAACGGGCCTGGCTGCACTTTGAACACGGCAACCTCGCCGCGCTGGGGTACACCACCCGTGTGACCGGCGTGGACGTCGGCACCGCGGCCCTGCTGGGGGCCGTGGTCCGGGAATACGTGCAGGCCCTGCGCTTCCAGGGTGAGATGCAGGTGGGCCTCCACGCACCAGGACCCCGCACCGAGGTGGAGATCGCCGCCAGTAGCAGCCTCAACCCCCAGTGGCGTCCGCCAGTGTTCACCATCTCCGGGGCGGTGCATCTGACGCCCGCTGGCTTACGGGCAGAGCTTGATCCGCCGGGCGGCAGCGAGCCGCTTCCCTTCTGATGGCGGGAATCAAGGGGCGAGGTCGAGCGGCTCCCTCACCCACGGCCCCCACGCCTGCCCCGGACAAAACCACGTCCTCCGTACACTCCCCACATGCTGAGGGGAGGGAAGGGGACGTGCTGAGGGGCCACGACGAGAAGAACGTCGCGTCCCTGATTTTCGTGCCAAGTCAGGAACGCCTGCCTGAGGACATGCTCCGGCTCGAACGGACCGTGTTCCGCCCCAGCGGGCAACCGGCCCAGATCGTGTGCGTCGGTGTGCCGGGCATCGGTCTTGCCCGCGGCAGCGACAACGATCTGCTGGTGGCCCTGATCAACACCTATATCGAGGCGGGCTGCCCGGCGGACGGGGTGATCACCACCACGGCATACGCGCTGCTGAAGCTGGCCGGCCTGGATACGACCGGGCAGTACTACCAGGCGCTGGCGCAGGGCCTCGAGCGGATGCTCAACACCACCTACAACGTCACGGATGGGTGGTTCGACGTGCGGGAGAAACGCTACACCACCGTGTCCTTCCGCATCATCGACAACCTCAGCCGCACCCACGGCGAGCCCGAACAGGGCCGCATCCGCCTTGACCGCCGCTCGACCCTGCGTATCCGTCTGAACGACGAGATCACCAAGAGCATCAACGCCGGCTACATCAAGCCGCTCAACCTTACAGTTTACCAACACCTGCCTTCGGTGGGTTCACGTGCGCTCTACCGCCTGCTGGACGTGTACCTGGACGAGGCGGCGCGGCGCGGGGACTCGAAACCGTACCAGGTGACCGTCCCGATGATGACCCTTGCGGAGAACTGTGGGCTGCTGGGGCGCCGCACGGACCATGTGCGCAAGTCGCTGGAGAGCATGCACGCGCCCCTGCTGGGCATCGGGTACCTGGGGGCGGTGGACTTCATCGGGCGCGGCAGCAAAACCATGGTGCACTACACGTACGGCGAGGCCAGTTCGCCGATCAACCCGGCGCACGTGGCGCTGCTGACGCGCTACGGGGTGCACCGGGGCGTGGCCGAGAAGTATGTCCGGAATCTGGGGGACGACGTGCTCCTGGTGGTGGAGAAGTTCGAGGAGCGCCGGCGAACAGGGGAGAAGATCAACAACGAGGGGGGGTACCTCTCCCGGCTGCTGAAGGAAGCGGCCTCCATTGTCGAGGAGGCCCGGATCGAGGCCTTGAGAGCACAGGAAACGCAGCGTACCCGCAAGGCGGCCCAGATGGCCCAGGTCAGGGTCGAAGCGGAGCAACACCAGCTCTTCGAGGCCGAACGCCGCAGCGTATTGGAGGCGGCGGCCCCGGAAGCGGCTCTGGAGTTCGTGCTGTCCCCCTTCAAGGCCAGGCAGCTCGAGCGCCGGGGCCTGACGTTGCGAGAACTGGATCAGATGCGGGCGCGAGTGCTGGATGGCCAGGTGACTGCGGCGGAAATGGATGCGGCTGTGAACCGGGCGCTGATGTCGGCAGAGGGGCTGGAGGCTCTCCGGGCGCTGCTGTAGGATCGGCCGTCCTCGGGGGAGAGGCCGCTGGTCCTCCCCTCTCCTGCTGCCGCCCTCCCCCTTTCCCCCTACTCGAATAACTTCGGGGGTTCTGGGCACGGTGCTATCGGACAACTTCGGGGATTTCCAGTAAGTTCGCTGTCTGACACGAGATTCCGGACCCTGGCCGGAGGGTGTCGGATAACTTCGGGAGGCTTGCGCCTCTTCTATCGAATAACTTTGGGGATTCTGGGCGCAGACTATCGGATAACTGCGGGAGTTGCTGCCAGATGGATACCGGATAACCGTGGGAAAAAGTATCGGATAACTTCGGGGATTCTGGGCACAGACTATCGGATAACTTCGGGAAAAAGTATCGGATAACTTCGGGAAAAGTATCGGATAACTTCGGGAAATAATTGGAGAAACACCGTGTTAGCGGGGTTTTCTGGCAGAGCTATGATGATGACATCAATCTTTTAAAAAATCTTTTACTAAAGAAAAAACATCATTCAGCGACATGGGTGGTAGGACCACAAGACAGCGTGGAGTAGCGCAAAAGGGAGCCGGACAGGTATCTGGAAGGTGTGCAGCCAACCAGCCCTGTCCGGCCCTCTGAGTCTACGCCGCCCTGCCCCTATTGCCCGACCCCCACCAAAGTGGGGGTCCACGCGAAGCCGCAGCAGCGTTACCGCTGTCATGGGTGCCGGAAAACGTTCACAGCGTCGCACAGCACGCCGCTTTACGGGTTGAAGACCGACCTTGACGTGGTGATTCTGGTTCTGACGCTGCTGATCTTCGGGTGCCCCGTCCCGGCTATCGTGATGGCCTTCAAGATCGATGAGCGTACCGTCGCAGACTGGATCGACAAGGCGGGTGAACACGCGCAGCGTGTTCAGGAACACCAGGTCTGTCAGGGACAGCTCGACCTGGGACAAGTTCAAGCCGATGAAATCTGGTGCCGGTCGCAACGCGGCGTGTTGTGGCTGGCGACGGCGATGAGTGTGGCCTCCAGACTACTGATCTGGGGGAAAGTCGCTTCGGGACGGACCGACGAGATGATTGCCGAGGTGGTACAGCACGTCCACCGTGCCGCACGTCTTCAGTCACCCATCCTGTGGGCCACCGATGGGTTCGCCACCTGGAAAGGGCAGATTCTGCGCTTCTTCCGTGCTGCTGTCCACACCGGGCGTCGTGGACGCCCGCGGCTGGTGGAGTGGGCGGAGCTGCACATCGTCCAAGTCGTCAAACGCACCTACGGGGAGCGGATTGAGCGCCGTCTGGCGTTTGGTGACCTGTTCGAGGCCCTGCACCTGATTGAGGTGACCCAGGGCAAGCGAGGCACCGTCAACACGGCCTTCGTTGAGCGCTTGAACGCGACCTTGAGAACCTGGCTCCCTGCTCTGACACGTCGCTCCCGGCATGCCGGGAGCCTGGAGCAGCGGTTGGAACGGCATTTTTTCCTGACCGTCGCGGCCTACAACTTCATCCGTCCCCACCGCTCCCTGCGGGTACAGGTGGACGGACGCTGGGTCGAGCGCACACCAGGGATGGCGGCGGGCCTGACCGATCATCCTTGGACCGTCGAGGAACTGCTCGGGTTTCGAGTCCCCCCGCCCCACAACGCCGCCTAGGATGCACTCCACGTCGTCCTGTGGTCCTACCTGGAAGGGTTCATAGGGAGATTTTCCGCTACAAAGTTCGCAGTACGCGCATTTGGCGAACTTCCCGGGTGTGGTTCGGGTGCCTGACCAAGGGGTTCAAGTGCTTGCGGGGAGAACGCGCAAGGCGTCGTACGCGACGAAGGGTGCTCGCTCGAAGATGAGAACGCCCCCATACATTCAGCGGTATCGCCGCAACCTGGCCGACTTGGCGTACCGGGTCACCATGTCCGCCCAAGGATCATTCAGGATCAAGGCATGGCGGACCTCCCTGACATGCCCATCGGTCAACTCGCCACCATCACCGGCGAGGGCGTCAAGGCGCTGCGCTACTGGACGGACTTCGGCCTGCTAACGGCGGAGCGCCGCCCCAGCGGCTACCGGCACTACCCACCTGAGGCTGCCGAGCAGGTCCGCTTCATCCGCTCCGCGCAGGCCGCCGGGTTCACCCTCGACGAGATCCGCCGCATTCTCGCGGCCCGTCAGGACGGCCGGAAACCCTGTGAGCACGTCAAGGCCGACCTCGACGCGCACCTGAAGACCGTTCGGGCGCAGATCGCGCACCTCCAGACCCTCGAAGCGCAGTTGCAGGCCAAGGTAACGTGGGCAGAGGAACACCCCGACCCGGCCTGCGATTCCGCAGGATGTGTCTACCTGGAAGACACGCCCAGGGCTTGACTCTCCCCCCAGCGGGAGACTCTAGCTTCCGGGCATGACCATCCCTGATTGCTGCGCTCCGACCACGCCGGTTGCGGTGACTACCTGTCCCACCTGTGGCAGCACGGGCAGGACGGTTCAACTCGTCACCCTCAAGGCCCTGCTGACCCCAGCCGCGCTCGCCACCCTTGATCCGGGGGAGGCGCACCGCTTCTGCCCTGATTCCGCCTGCGACGTAGTGTACTTCAGCGCCTCCCGGACCTACCGGCAGGCGGAGGTGAAGGTGCCGGTCTTCCAGAAGGACGGGCGAGGCAGCGCACCCGCCTGTTACTGCTTCGGCCACACTCGCGCTGACCTGGAGCAAGCCACCCGGGAGGGAGGGGCCGCGGCCATCCCCCAGGTCATCCAGGCCCACATCCAGGCCGGGCGCTGCGGGTGCGAGGTGAACAACCCCCAGGGAAGCTGTTGCCTGGGGAACGTGAACCGCACCCTGGCCGCCCTCCAGACTCCCGCTGAGACAGGGCGTGCCGGATGCTGCTGAGGAAGCCGGTGGGCAACTTACGCGCGTACCTGCTGCTCGGCAGCGCCTTGCTGCTGTGTCCCTGTCATCTGCCTGTCCTCCTTGCCCTGGTGGCCGGTGGCCTGGGCGGCAATGTCCTTGCGGGGTTCCTGGGCCGGAGCATGCCGCTCGTTCTGGCCCTCGCCACCGGGTACTTCGTGTTCGCCCTGTGGCTCGGCCAGCGCCTCCTGAGGCGCCAGGCCAGCGCCGCTACTCCCGGGGCTGGGAGGCACGAGAACTGCTGCTAGGCGCCCGCTCCCCATCGTGACCGCGCCTGTGGCATGGGTTCTTCCCCCCTGAGCACCAAAGCTCGCCGGACACGGGCCACAGCCGCTCTCTTCCCCCTCCCCAGGAGGTCAGCATGCCGGACCAGACGAACGACCGCACTCAACCGGACGTGAACAAGATTGAGGACACCCGTGACCAGGCGACGTTCGAGTCCATCGCCCGCCCCAGCGATCCTGCCAGTGACGCCTTGCAGGAGACCCAAGGGACGGCCCCGAGCACGGGAATAGGCACGCACTACGACGCCATCGTGCTGGGTGGTGGGATGGCTGGCGTGCCCCTCGCGCACCGCCTCGTGTACAAGGGCTTCAAGACGGCCTTGATCGAACGGGCGGAACTCGGCGGGACCTGCCTGAACCGGGGCTGCATTCCCACCAAGACGATGATCGCCAGCGCCCGGGTCGCGCACCAGGCTTACCTGAGCGAACAGTGGGGCGTGGAGACCGGCGAGGTGCGCGTGCATCTCGGGCGGGTGGTGGACCGCAAGGACGAACTGGTTCGCAGCATCCGCGCCGGGTCCGAGCGGAACGTCGCGCAGAACAAGAACCTCACCCTGATTCGTGGGAACGCGCGGTTCGTCGGGGAGCGCCGGCTCGTCGTAAACGGGGAGGAGATCAGCGCGGAGCGGGTCTTCATCGCGGTCGGAACGCGCAACCGGGTGCCCGGGATCGAGGGGCTGGAGGGCGTGCCCTTCCTCGACTCCACCACGGCGATGGAACTCCGCGTCGTTCCCCCGCACCTGGTCATCGTGGGCGGCGGGCACATCGGGGTGGAGTTCGCACAGATGTACCGCCGCTTCGGCAGTGACGTGACGGTGCTGCAAAGCGCGCCATATCTGCTGCCGAGTGAGGACGAAGACATCACGACGGCGCTGAGGGAGGCGCTGGAGGCTGAGGGCATCGAGGTCGTCGCGAGGGCCCGTGCGCGGCGCGTGGAGGGCGGCGAGGGGCAGGTGCGGGTCACGGCCAGCGTGGACGGCGAGGACCGTATCTACCCCGGAACCCACCTGATGATCGCGGCGGGGCGCGTGCCGAACACGGATGGGCTCGGTCTGGAGGCCACCGGCGTGGGTCTCGACGGGCACGGCTTCATCAGGATCAACGACTGCCTGGAGACGACTGCGCCCGGCATCTGGGCGCTGGGGGACGTGCGCGGCGGGCCGATGTTCACGCACACGGCGCGGGATGACGCGCGGATCATCTACCAGAACGTCGTCAAGGGGCAGGACCTCAGTATCAAGGACCGGGTGGTGCCGTGGGGGGTGTTCACGGACCCGCAACTGGGCCGGGTGGGGCTCTCCGAACGCGAGGCGCGGGCGGCGGGGTTCAAGCTGAAGATCGGGACGTACGAGGCGCGCAAGGTCGCCAAGGCGCGTGCGAATGGGGAGACGCGGGGGCTGATCAAGGTGGTGGCGGACGCGAGCACCGACCGCATCCTGGGGGCAGCGGTGCTGATGGCCGAGGGAGCGGAACTGGTGCACGAGTTCGTGACGGCGATGCAGCTCGGGGCGCGGTACACCGACTTGCAGGACATGATCCACATTCACCCGACCCTGGCGGAAGGCCTGAACAACGCCCTGGGCGGCGTGCATTACGAGGAAGGGCTGGAGTGAAGTCGGCAACGGACCGGCGCGGAGGCCGGTGGGTTGAAGGTGACCTGTGGCACGGCGAAGGGGCGCACGGCCCGTGAATCCGGGGCTGGCCGTCACGCCGCGGGGCGTGGGCTGGCTGTACACCCTCTGTGCCGAAGACGGGTGATCGCTGACCGACCTTGCTGAGCGTCTGGGCAGTTCAGGGGACGGCCGCACGAGGAGCGCCGGGGCCCTTGACCGCGGAGGAGGCGGCCGTGCGGAACGGCGCCACAAAGGAGTGAAACATTTTGGTCCGTTCCTCAGCATCCCTGCTGACCCAGGCCCAGCGCGAGCAGTTCACACGCTTTCCCCCACTCGACGAACACCTTCTCTCCCGGTACTACCTGCTCGGTGAGGACGACCTGCGCTTGGTGCGGGAACGGCGGCGAGACTTCAACAGGCTCGGTTTCGCCGTGCAGCTCACGGTGCTGCACCATCTCGGCCGCCCCCTGCGTTCTGACGAGACCCCGCCGGAAGAGGCCCTGGCTTACCTCGCCGAACAACTGCGGGTGGACGCTGGGTGTTACGGCCAGTACGCCACCCGCGACCCGACCCGACACGAACACTTCGCGTCGCTATGCCAGAGCCTCGGGTACGTGGAGCTGTCACGCCGTCTGAATGACGAATTGCGGGAGTGGCTGATGCCGCTGGCCGTCGTCACCGACCAGCCCTTTCCTCTGATGAGCGCTCTGATGGACGAGTTGCGACGGCGGAAGGTGCTGGTGCCGCGCTTCAGCGTCCTCGAACGCCTCGTCCACGCGGCGCGTGTCCGGGCCGACCAGCACACCTATGGGCTGCTCAATCTGCCGCTGAAGGGCGAGTTGCCCGAGAAGGTGGACGCCCTGCTGTCCCCGCAGGACGACGAGCCCATCTCTCGGTTTGCCTGGCTGGGTCGGCCGGTCGGCGCCCCTAAGGCCAAGCATGTCCTCGCCCTGCTCGACCGGCTGGCCTTTGTGCGGACCTTTCCCGTCCAGGGCAACCTGCGTGCCTTCCTGCCGCAGAGCCGTCTGGACCACCTCGCCGGGGAAGCGAGGCGCCTGAGCGCCTCGCACCTGGGCGATTTCGAGCCGGGGCGGCGGCGGGCGATCCTGATGGCCTACCTTTTTGACCTGTCCGAGACCCTGACCGACGCCGTGCTCGACATGCACGACCGGGTGATGGTGGGGCTACTTCGAGACGGCGAGCGGGAGGCCGCCGAGGCGTTCGCAGAGCAAGGGCAACCTCTCGTCAAGCAGTTCGGGACGTTCAAATCGGTGTGCGCGGCGGTGATCGCCGCGCGGGAACAGGGTGCCGACCCCTACCAGGCCATCGAGGCGGTCGTGAACTGGCAGCAGCTCGTCGAGACGGTGCGGGAGCGGGAGGTGGTGCGCGCCGAACAGCTCGACCCCCTGCACCACGCCCTCAGGGGGTACGCCAAGGTGCGGTCCTACGCGCCACGAATGCTCGCGGCCCTCTCCTTCCAGGCCGAGGGGACGGCCGCGCCTCTGGTCGAGGCGCTGGGGCTCCTGCGCGAGATGTACGCCGCGAACAAGCGGACGCTGCCCGAACACGTCCCCATCGGGTTCGTGCGACAAAAGTGGGCGGGGCAGGTGTTCCGGGATGGTGAGATCGACCGCCGGGCCTACGAGTTGTGTGTGCTGGACGAGTTGCGGCTCGCGTTGCGAGCCGGAGACGTGTGGGTCACCGGGAGCCGCAAGTATAAGGACCTCGACGCTTACCTCTTGCCGCAGGGCGTGTGGCAGCGCCAACTCCCCAAGCTATCGCCATCCCTGCCCGAGACCTTCGAGGCATTCTGGAGGGAGATCGAGCCCAAGCTGCAAGGACAGCTCCTTGAAGTCGAGGGCCTGCTAGTGGGTCAGTTAACTCACCTGAAGGGTTTCCCGAAATGGCCGATATTGAGGGAAAGCACGAGCGCAACAGGTTTCTTTGCTCTCATCATTCAGGGGCATGAAACCGCACAGCTGTGGCAAGTGACCCACTAGTCCAGGGGGCGTTGTCGTCCGTCACGGTGCGGGGCCGCAAGCTGAAGGTCGGGAAGACGCTGAAGGCTGTCCCCGATGAGGTGGAACCCCTGGAACGCCGGTTGAGCGCGCGGGTCCCGCGCGTGAAGATCACCGACCTGCTCCTGGAGGTCAATGCCTGGACCCACTTCACGGGTGCCTTCCTGAACCTGCACAGTGGCAAGGGCGCGGAGCGGCACGACCACCTGCTGACCGCGATCCTGGCCGATGGACTCAACCTGGGCTTGACCAAGATGGCCGAGGCCTCGCCCGATCCGGGCGTGACGGCCCGGCGCCTGATGTACCTCGCGGACTGGTTCATCCGCCCCGACTCCTACGCTGCCGGGCTCGCCGAACTCGTCAACTTCCAGTCCAAGCTGCCCCTGGCCGCCCTGTAGGGCGACGGCACGACCAGCAGTTCCGACGGGCAACGCTTTCCCACAGGTGGGCGGGGCAAGACTTTTGGACACCTGAACGCGAAGTACGGCCGGGAACCGGGCGTGCTGTTCTACACCCATGTCAGTGACCAGTACGCCCCGTTCCACACCAAGGTCATCACTGCAAATGTCCGGGACGCGCTGCATGTGCTCGACGGACTGCTGTACCACCTGTCCGACCTGAAGATCAAAGAGCACTACACCGATACGGCGGGCTACACCGAGCAGGTCTTCGCGCTGTGCCACCTGCTGGGGTTCCGCTTCGCCCCCAGGATTCGGGGCCTGGGCGAGACGCGGCTGTACACGCCGGAGGTCGCCTCAGCCTACGGTCTGTTGGAGCCGCTGGTGGCCCAGCGGCTCAACCTGCGGCTGATCCGCAAGCACTGGGATGAGTTGCGGCGGCTCACGGTGTCTGTTCAGGCCGGGACAGTCACCGCCTCGCTGATCCTGTCCAAGCTGGCTTCGTACCCCCGCCAGAACGGGCTCGCCCTGGCTCTCCGTGAACTCGGCAGGGTCCAACGCACCCTGTTCACCCTGGAGTGGCTGCGCGACCCTGACCTCCGGCGGCGGGTGTTGGTGGGACTCAACAAGGGGGAGGCCCTGCACGCCCTGAAACGGGCGGTGGCCTTTCACCGGAGTGGGGAGATTCGGGATCGGTCCTTCGAGGCCCAGAGCAATCGCGCCAGCGGCCTGAACTTGGTCACGACTGCCATCGCCGTGCGGAACACGGTGTACCTGGGGCGCGCCGTCGAGGCCCTGCGCGCTGAGGGCCTCCAGGTTCCCGAAGCCCTGCTGTCGCATGTGTCGCCCCTGAGCTGGGAGCACATTGGGCTGACGGGCGACTACGTATGGCGGCCGGAGACCGTGCCCGGCGAGGGCGCCTACCGGGCACTACGCCAGTAAAGAGCGTCCTGCACGCTCTTTTTTCCTTAGCGTTGTGTCTTGGACTGCGGGCCTGAGAATGGTCCTCAGTCAAGCCAGCCCAGACCACCAAGCCCGCCCTTAGCATTGGTCCCCCAAGACCGCTTACTAGAGAGGGCCGGTCTGGGCGCTTTCTTCGAGACAGAACAATATCCGAGGCTTCGAGCCTGTACACAAGGGCCTGCCCAGAGAAAGCGTGCTTGACCAGTCCAACTCTTCCCCCTGGAGGTGGTCATGTACGTTCTGGGTCTCGACGTCGGCAAATCCGAGGTCTACGCACGTCTCCTGGTTTTGCGGACCGATGCCAGTCCACAACCCGTCGGCACTGTTCAAGCTTTCATCTACGACCGCAGCGGCCTTCAGGCCCTGCGGACCTGGCTGATCAAGACCAGTGTGCCGCTCCCCGAACTGCACGCCGTCATGGAAGCCACCGGCGTGTACTGGGAACGGTTGGCCTACTTCCTGCACGAGCTGAGCTGCACGGTCAGCGTCGTCAACCCCGCCCAGATCAAGTTCTTCGCCCAAAGCTCGCTGCGGCGGGGCAAGACCGACAAGATGGACGCCGACATCATCGCCCGCTACGGGGCGATCATGCGGCCCAAAGCCTGGACCCCGCCTGCCGCCGAACTTGAAGCCTTGAAACTGCTGGTCCACGAGCGGGACGCCATCGTCAAGGAACTGTCCCAGGCTAGGAACCGACGACACGCCCTGAACCAGCGCCAGGAGGCCGACCCGCTGGTGGTCAAGCTCACCGAGGAGCTCATCGCGTTCCTCATAGGGCAAGTTGAGTCCCTGGATCGCGAGCTGCGTGCACGGGTTGAGACACAACCCGAACTGCGCCAACAGGTCGAACTGCTGCAAAGCCTGCCAGGCTTCGGTTTTTTAGTGTCATTGACGGTCCTGGTCGAGACGGCAGCGTTCAGCACGATCCAGACCCATCGCCAGTTGGCCGCGTATGCGGGCGTATCGCCCGCCCCCAACCAATCGGGGGCGATGAACAAGCGGGGTCGGATTTCCAAGATCGGGAACCCTCGTCTGCGACGCATTGTTTACCTGGCGGCGGTGGCCGCTACCCGCACCAAGAGCAAGGAAAAAGCGTTCTACCAGCGGCTGCGCGACCAGGGCAAGCCAGGCAAGGTGGCGATCACGGCGCTCGCCAGGAAGCTGTTGTGTGGGCTTTGCCGTGGTGCAGTCGGGACGTCCCTATGACCCGGAGTATGAGCGTCCCAAAAAACAGGCCGCTTGACCGCGGCCTGCCAAGACAATATCTACTAAACGACCTCGGAGGTCTACGCTAAGCGCGGGCTTGTTGGTCTGGGCTGGCTTGACTGAGGACCATTCTCAGGCCCACAGCCCAAGACACAACGCTAAGCCCGACGGCTCCCTCCCAGCGGGCGGTCCAATTTGTACGGCCAAGGGGCGGAGGCCGGGGCAGCCGCTGCTGTCGCCCCAGGTCTTCGCGCTCTGATCCTGTCGGCCCACCCAACGCGGCCCGTGTTGGAGGAGCGGCCACCACTACACCTCAGCCACACCTCGAACAGGGCGTCTGGCGACACCACACATGAGCCAGACGGCCAGCCCCGCGAGCACGACAAGGAGGGTCAACGCCCCCCCG
Source organism: Deinococcus carri (assembly GCF_039545055.1). Classification (NCBI taxonomy): domain Bacteria; kingdom Thermotogati; phylum Deinococcota; class Deinococci; order Deinococcales; family Deinococcaceae; genus Deinococcus; species Deinococcus carri. The sequence continues at coordinate 189,103 of NZ_BAABRP010000002.1, read as the reverse complement.
TATCCCCCCGAGACGGTGTAGAGCCACCCCACCCCGAGCGGCGTGAACGCCTGGGCGAAGTTCACGGGCCGCGCCATCCGCCCGTTCGCCGCCCCGAAGGTGCCCGGGTACTGTCCTGCCAGCAGTTCGGCGCGGGCCAGGGTCAAGGCTCCGCTCGCCAGCCCGAATACCACGATGCCCATTCCCGTCAGCGGAAGTGAGGTGGGAACGTGCAGCAGCAGTGCCCCAAGGCCCAGCCCGGCGAACAGCAACAGGGTCAGCGGGAACGCCCCGAGCCTCGCCAGCAGCGGGACGAACAGCACCCGTCCTGGCAGGGCGGCCAGCCCCAGCAGGCCGGTGAGCGCCGCCGCCACTCCAGGGGCGTACCCGGCGGCGAGCAGCAGTGGAGCGAGTTGCAGGCCCACCCCGACCGTCACGACTGGCGCGAGGGTGAAGGCCAGGGTCAGCCGCGCGAAGGCAGGGTCCGGGGTGAAGGCTGGACGAGAAGCACCCAGCGTGGACCCGCCCGACTCAGGCAGCACCCGCCAGGCCAGGAGACCGACGCTCAGGAGCATCGCCGCGAGGGCCAGCAGCGTCCCCGAGAGGCCGCCCGCTCCCAACAGCGCGGTCGTGAGGGGCACGAAGATCGTGCTTGCCAGCCCCGCGACGAGGGTGATCGCCAGGGTGGCCCGGGTGCGCGCCCCTCCACTCACCCGCTGCCCCAGGACGGTGAAGGCCGCCTCGTAAAAGGTCAGGGCCATCGCCACCCCGGCGAGGAGCCAGCCGCTCAAGAACAGCGGATAACTGGAGGTGAGGGCCAACAGCACGAAGGCGAGGCCGCCCAAGGCTGCGCCTCCTCCCATGAGCACCCGCCCACCGCGAGCGTCGAGAGCACGGCCCACCACCGGGGCGATCAGCGCCGTCACCAGCAGCGCGAGGGTGAAGGCCAGTCCCGTCTGGGTGCGCGACCATCCTCGTTCGTGTTCGGTGGCGACCGCGAGGAGAGGTTGGGCGTAGTACAGGGCGCCGTAGCTGACGGTTGTGAGGACGGCCAGCGTCCAGGCGAGGGAACGCTGGCCGGGGGCAGGGTGAGGCATCAACCCAGGGAGATCAGCTCGGTCGTCGCCGGGCCACAGCACCCACTCGCGGGCGCGCAGCCCGATGCCGCCTCCACCGGCTGAGCTGTGGTGGGCTGCCCGCAGGCGTCCGCCGCCTTGCACTGCACCCCGGGCGTCCGCAGGTGAACGATTACCCGCTCCTCCTGGGGCTCGACGTGCGTGACGTGGTACTGCATGGCGGGCATGGCGTTGTTGCCGTACTCGAAGCGGACCTCGGCCTCACCACGCACGGGAACGCTCCGGGCCACCTTGTCATAGATGCCCAGGAACTTGCGGGTGGTCATGAAGCCTTCCCCCGCCTCACGGGCGCTGCCGTCCTTGAGTTGGATGACCGTCTCGCGCCAGGCGTCTGCCCTACCGCCGCAGTCCATCGACTCAATGGTCACGGCCTTGACCTCGGTGACGTGGTAGCCGGGACCGACCAACACCTCACCGTGCAGGTGGAACTCCAGGGGGAGGTGGGGACCTGCGCGCAGCGTACCCAGCAGCGTGAGCGTCGAGGTGTGATCGGAGAGTCCGGGGATGGTCTGGGTCATGGCGTTCTCCTGGAGGGGCAGGTGCATGAGGGCGGCGGACTGAGGGCAGGCATCCTGAAATTCGCGCGAGGCGAGCAGGGCGGGTGGCGCCACCGAACGCGGCACCGCCGCGAAGCCGAAGCGCGGGAAGTAGCCTTCGGCAGTGGTGGTCAGCAGGTAGACCTCCTCCAGGTCCAGGTGGCGGGCCTGATCGAGCACTTCACCGACGAGCCGGGCGGCCACGCCCTGCCGACGGGCGGACGGAAGGGCAGCTACCGAGCGCAGCAGGCCCACCCGGCCGTGCGTCTCCAGCCCGGCGACCCCGAGGAGAGAAGCGTCCTGCTCCGCCACCCGCATCCCCTCCAGGTACTCGGCGACTCCGGCCACCGGCAGGTTCAGGGCCATGAGCAGGGCCTCGATGCGGGGGAGGTCAGCGGAAACCGCCTTCCGGGTCAGCATCCGCACCCCCTTCTCCATCAAGTTCGGCCCCAAGGGCGGCGCTCAGGCCGTTGAGGAGCCTCAACGTCGCCGCCCGGTCCTCTTCGGGCAGGCGGGCCAGCACCCGGGCGGATTGAGCGTTGAGTTGGGCGTCGAGGTCCTGCGCGGCCTGATGCCCGGCGTCGGTCAGCCGCAACAGCAGGGCGCGGCGGTCCCCCGGGTGCGGTGTCTTGACCAGCAAGCCCTGTTCCACCAGGTCGTCGGTGCTGCGGCTGAGCCACGCCTTGTCGAGGTTGAGGGTACCGGTCAAGGCCCGGAGGGTCTGGTCGCCCTCACGCTCCAGGGTGGTGAGAATCACGCACTGGGTGGCGGATTGCACGTCACAGCAGGCGAAGTTGCGCTGCTGCAATTCGGTGAATTGCCGCGTCACCGTTCGCAGGAGCGCGCCCGTCTGGGTTGCTTCCCGCCCTTTGTTGTCAAGGGCAACAGTTGAGGGGGACAACGATTAGGAGGGAGGTGGCTTGAGATTGCCGTCCTGCGGCACGAACTCCTGTGCGCGGTGAGGTTGGGGTTCCAGAGGTTCAGGTGGGTTCAGCACGTGATTGGCGGCCACAGCGAGGGCGGCGCCGAGTACGGGAGCCGACCAGTAGATCCAGTGGGCGGTCCACAGGCCGCTCGCCAGCGCCGGGCCGAAGGAGCGGGCCGGGTTCATGCTCGCCCCGGTGATGGGGCCGCCCATCGCCGCTTCCAGCGCAACCACCCCGCCGACCACCCAGGGCAGACCCGAGCGCAACGCGACCAGCAACAGGAAGTAGGTCAGCACCGTTTCGAGGACGAACGCTTGGGCCACACTTCCAGCAGGCAGGGTGACGCCGAGGTTCCCCTTCAGCCCGAAGAGGGCCAGCAGCACGAACGCGGCCACCGTAGCGCCGAGCAGTTGAGCGGCGATGTAGGGCAGAACTCGCCCGGGTGGGAAGCGGCCCGCCAGCAGCAGGGCGAAGGTGGCCGCCGGGTTGATGTGTGCCCCGCTGATGGGAGCGAGGGCGGCGATGACGGCAGCGACCGTGAGCCCAAAGACAGCGGCCACACCCAGGTGCCCGAGGGCGCCCGTCTGTGCCTGCACCACCGCCGCGCCGGGGCCGAAGAACACCAGCGCGAAGGTGCCCAGCGCCTCCGCGAGAAGGGCACGTGTGAGGGGCACCGTCACGTCAGACGACGGGGACGGCGGGACTGTTCTCGTAGGTGGGAGGCACCGGCCGCCCGTCCTTCAGGGCCTGCACGAAGTCATCGAACTGGACTTTGAGTTGATCGCGCACGCTGCGCCAGCGGTCCAGGCTGCCGCCGCTGGGATCAACGAAGGGGTAGTGCAGGCGGTGGGTCCGGCCCGGGTAGGCGGGGCACGCTTCCGCCGCCGAGTCGCAGACGGTGATCACGTAGTCGAAGTTCTGCGGGTCCGGTACGTCCCACAGCGTCTTGCTGGTGTGCCCGTCCAGGCTCAGGCCGATCTCCGCCATGACCGTCTTCGCGTCGTCCTTCACGCAGGTCGCCTCGGTCCCGGCAGAGTGGACTTCCAGATCGAGGTCCGCTCGCCGCGCCGCCTCGCGGGTGAGAGCTTCCGCCATCTGGGAGCGAGCCGAGTTGTGGGTGCACAGGATCAGGACGCGCGTCATGCCCTCAGCATATGGATTTCGTTTGATGCGTCAAGGCGAGAGGCCTAGTGAAAATCTCGCCAAGCAGGTTTCCACCCAACTGAAAGAGTTGATCCTGCCGCAGGGTGTAGTAGGTGTTCTTGCCGCGCTGCTCGGCAGTGACCAGTTCGGCCTCGCGGAGGATGCCCAGGTGGTAGGACACCTTGGACTGGGGGAGCCCCAGCAACGCTTCCAGGTCGCAGACGCAACGCTCTCCCCCGGCGAGGTGCCGGACCAGCTCGAAGCGAATCTCGTGGGAGAGAGCCTTGAGCTGGTCGAGCACACTGGGCACGGCCACGGTCGTCACGCCCCCAGTGTAGGGGGTGGGACGAGAGCTTCAGCAAGGGGGGCGGGGCCGCTGAATCAGCACACGTGGATCACGCGCCTCACGCACCCGGATCAGGGCTTTTTCCACCTCGAACTCGGGGGCGGACAGCACCAGCGCGTCCTCAACCAGGGCCAGGCACGACTGCACGGCGTCCTCGGGGTCAGGGCCGTCACCACCGCCGTCAGGCGCTCGCCGGGCCGGTCAGGCTGCACGGCCAGCCGTGCGGCGTCGCCCAGCGTCCCAGTTCCGTCCGCACCAGATGGTGCCGCAGCGTCTCCGGGTAGGCTGAGAGTGCCGCCTGCCACTGCTCCAACCGCCCCCCGGAGACGAGGGGCACGGCGTGCTGCACCGTCCAGGCCATCACCAGCCGGGGCAGGAAGGCCGGGTTAGCAGCGAGGATCCCGCACAGGTCGGCCTCGATCACGCCCAGGGGTGCCAGCCCGCCTCGATGGGTATCCCGTCCCGCCAGCCCCGCAGCCATACCGAGCCGTCCTCCAGGGGGTCCACCAGCGGTTCCACATCCACACCACGTGAGCACAGCCAGGCTTGAAGCTCCCCCAGGAGCGGGACCTCCTCCACCCAGAAGTTCAGTTCCAGGTCGGAAAAGGCGTCGGCGACTCCACGGGACACGGAGCCGGTCACCGCCACCTCCCGGCCCAGGTGTGGGGGACACTCCGCCAGCAGGTCGCGCGCCAGGGCAAGACGGAGGGCAGACTCGGGCGTTATGGGCCACAGGGTCGCGGTGTTGCTTTTCCTGGGAGACGCTGCCAAGACAGAGCCCCGGGGGAGGTCCGACCTCCCCCGGGGCTCCGCTGGCCTGGATCAGTGGCTGGTGGCCCGGTCCAACGCCCCGGGCTTGTCGTGCACGGCGAGGCGGTCGATCAGGGTGGCCGATGCCTCATTGAGGCCCACCAACTTCACCGGCGTGCCCTGGCGCATGAACTTCAGCATCACCTTGTCCAAGGCGCCAACCGCCGACCCGTCCCAGAAGTGGGCGTCTTGCAGGTCGATCACCACCCGGCGGGCCGGGTGCGCGAAGTCGAACTGGTGCAGGAAGTCGTGGGTGCTCACGAAGAACAGTTGCCCCCGCACCCGGTAGGTCCGGGTGCCGTCCGGGGCGTCCGTGTGGGTCACCTGCGAGAGCTGCGACACCTTGCGCGCAAAGAAGAGCGCACTCAGGATCACGCCGACCAGCACGCCCAGCGACAGGTCGTGGGTCAGCACCGTCACGGCCACGGTCGCCAGCATCACGATGCTCTCGCCCTTTGGAAACACGGTCAACGTCCGCAGGCTGCCCCAGTCGAAGGTGCTGACGGACACCACGATCATCACCGCGACCAGCGCCGCCATCGGAATCTGCACCAGCAGCGGTTGCAGGGCCAGGATCAGCACCAGCAGCCCCAGCCCGGCCACGAAGGTGGAGAGCCGCCCCCGTCCCCCGTTGTTCACGTTGATCATGCTCTGGCCGATCATCGCGCAGCCCGCCATGCCGCCGAAGAAGCCGGTGACGACGTTCGCCACGCCCTGCCCGCGTGACTCGACGTTCTTGTCGCTGGTGGTGTCGGTGCGCTCGTCGATGAGTTGCGCGGTGAGCAGGCTTTCGAGCAGGCCCACGACGGAGAGGGTCAGGGCCACCGGGAAGATGATCCGCAGCGTCTCGAAGGTGAAGGACACCTGCGGAAGCTGGAAGGGCGGCAGGGCCTTGGGCAACTCGCCCATGTCCCCGACCGTCTTCACATCGGCCCCGGTGAACACGGAGACAAGCGTGAGGGCCACGATAGCGACGAGCGCACTGGGGATGGCCTTGAAGACCCGGGGCAGGAGGTAGATGATCGCCAGCCCGGCGGCGACCATCGCATACATCTGCCAGTTCGCGCCCGCGAACTGGGGGAGCTGGGCCAGGAAGATCAGGATCGCCAGGGCATTCACGAAGCCCACCATGACGCTGCGCGGCACGAACTTCAGGTAGCGGGCCAGCCTCGCCCACCCGAAGACGATTTGGAGCAGGCCCGTGAGAACGGTGGCAGCAAAGAGGTAGGGCAAGCCGTGGTCCTTGACCAGCCCGATCATCAGCAGGGCCATCGCGCCGGTGGCGGCGCTGATCATGCCGGGCCGCCCGCCGATGAAGGCGGTGACGAGGGCGATGATGAACGAGGCATAGAGGCCGACCGCTGGATCGACGCCCGCGATGATGGAAAAGGCGATGGCCTCGGGGATCAGGGCGAGGGCGACGACGATGCCCGCGAGGATGTCCCCCCGGGGGTTGGCGAGCCATTCCTGGCGGTACTGGCGGAAGTCGAAACGGGAGGGTGGGGAGGGAACTGCGGTCATGTGCACCTCATGGGGTGCCGTGACAACCGGCAACGGGCGGGAGGCCCGCTGGGGAGGAGAAGTGCCCAAGGCACTTCGGTTCGGTTATCGTCGGGGGCGTCACTCCAAGGGACGCCGCACCCGCGGCCCGCGCAGTATGCCGCATCGGGGGCGTCTGGGCAAGCTGAAGTGGGCGCCCACGGACGGCCTGGTCCGTCGCTGGGTCCCACCGGGACGGTCCGGCTCAGTACATGCCGGGAATGAATCGGCGGACGCGCTGCCGGTAGGCCGGGTACTCCGGGAAGTGCCGCACCAGGCGGCGCTCCTCGTCCCGGGCCTTGAAGTCGAACAGGAGCGCGAGCCCGCCGCTCAGCCCCAGCGCCCCCCGGTGCCCGTGGGCCAGCGCCCAGCCCAGCGAGGCCAGGAGCAGGCCGCCGTAGATCGGGTGGCGGGCCAGGGCGTAGGGTCCGGTCTGCACGAGCTGTCCATCCGGTCGGGGTTCGGGCAGGGGCGTGAGGTTGGGGCCCAGGCGTAGACCACTCCAGCCCGCGAGCGCCCCTCCCAGGGTGAGCAGGAGGAGACCCGTCCGGCGGACAGCGGCGGGGGGACGCGCCGCCGGGCTCAGCCGCGGAAGCGCCGCGATTCCGGCCAGCAGGAGGACCTGGGCCGCGACGTACCCTTCTCCCCGGGCGTTCCAGCGGTGTTCGGTTGGGGTCATGGGTTCCCTCCTCAGTGTGGGAGCCGGTCTTTCAGCACGCCGTACAGGTAGGTCCCCAGCAGCGCGCAGGCCAGCACGATCAGGATGGGCCACACCCCGGCCCCCAGCAGCACGAAGATCGGTCCCGGGCACACGCCCGCCAGCCCCCAGCCCACCCCGAAGGTCAGGCCGCCGAGGACGTACCGCCGCCAGCCCCTGTCCTTGGATGTGACCGTGATGGCCTGCCCGTCGCGGCTCCTGACACCACTGAGGCGCAGCAGGGCCGTCGTGACCATGCCGGTCAGCACCGCCGAGCCGATCAGCCCGAACATGTGAAAGGACTCGAAGCGGAACATCTCCTGAATGCGGTACCAGCTCGCCGCCTCACTCTTCACCAGCACGACGCCGAAGTACAGCCCGGCGAGCAGGTAAGCGAGCAGGCCAGTAGCCGCGCGGGTGGAGGAGGTGGACTCGGTGTGAACGCCGGGAATGTGGGGAGATGTGGTCACCCCATCACCGCCATGAAGAGGGGCAGCAGGAAGTTGGCGCTGAGGATGCCACCGACGAAAAAGGACACGGTGGCGATCAGGCTGGGGCCTTGCAGGGTGCTCAGTCCGGTGATGGCGTGCCCGGAGGTGCAGCCGCCCCCGTAGCGCGTCCCGAAGCCGACGAGCAGGCCGGAGAGGGCGAGGAGCAGCCACACGCCGGGGTTGCCCAGGTCGGTGAGTTCGGCGGGCACCAGGCCGGGCCGCACCCCCACCCCGAGGTCCTGCACAGACTGGACCCCCGCCGCACTCAGACGGGTGGGTTCCGGGTTGGCGAGCAGCACGCCCGCCACGAAGCCGCCCAGGACCAAGCCGCCCGCAAATACGAGGTTCCACCGCTCCTTACGCCAGTCGTACCGGAAGAAGTCGGGCTTGGCCCGTTCGGGCAGCAGGATCGCGCAGGCGTGGCGCATGTTGGAGGAGATGCCAAAGGACTTGTTGCCGAGCCACAGCAGCAGGGGCACCGTCAGGCCGATCAGGGGCCCGCCCACGTACCAGGGCCAGGGCGAACGGAGAAAATCGAGCAGTTCAGTCATGGGAACACCTTGCAAGGTCGAGGGGAGGAGGGTAAGACCTCACCGCGCCAGACGCGCCTGGGCGGCCACAGGAGGACTGAGGACCCTGGGCACGTTCGTCGCCAAGACGTACAGGCCCATCACGACGAGAAAGCCCGCGAAGCCGCGTTTCAGGCCGTCGTTGGACACGCTCTTGCCCAGCCGGGCTCCCAGGAAGCTCCCCAGGATGCCGATGGCGGTGAAGACCAGGATCAGCGACCCGTGCAGGCCGGGGCCGCCCTGCATGTTCAGGTGCTTGAGAAAGCCAGTGACGCTGTTCAGCGTGATGATGGTCAAACTGGTGCCCACCGCGAGGCTCATGGGCAGCCCGCCCAGCAGCACCAGCGCGGGGATGATGAGGAAGCCCCCGCCCACGCCCACCAGCCCGGTCAGGACCCCCACGCCCAGGCCCTCCAGGCTGGTCCGAAGGGAGGAACGGTGGGGGGGAGCCGTCCCGCTGTCGTCCTTCCGGGCAGGCCGGAACATCATTCCGGCAGCGAGCAGCATCACCACGGCGAACAGCAGCAGTTGCGCGGACCCCGACAGATGCCCACTCAGGGCAGAACCCAGCGTGGTTCCCACCATGCCGGGGAGCCCGAACCATAGCACCGAGCGCCAGTCGATCTGCCGCTTCAGCGCGTAGGGGACGGCGCCGACGAGGCTGATCCCGCCCACGATGGCGAGCGACTCGGCAATCGCCAACTTCTCCGGCTCGCCCACGAGATAGACCAGCACCGGGACGGTGAGGATCGAGCCCCCCGAACCGAGCAGGCCGAGGCTCAGCCCAATCAGGGCGGCCCCGACGAGAGCGAGGATCATGGCTGCTCGCCCCAGGTCACGTCGCGCCCCTCGCGCACCCAGGCCGCCGTGCCGCCCGAGAGGTTCAGCAGGCTGGTCTTACCCAGGCTCGCCAGATACGCCGCCGCTTGAGAGGAACGGTTGCCACTGGCGCAAATCAGGACCGTGTTCGGCCCGATCTCGTCCTCGCGCCCAGCAAGCTCGCTCAGGGGCAGGTTGATTGCCCCAGGGATGTGCCCGGCCTCGTACTCACCGCGCTCGCGCACGTCCACGAGGCGGGCACCCTCGCGCCGCCTGGCCGCAAGTTCAGTGGTGAAGATGTCCTGATAGGTCATGGGATCACTCGCTTTCATGGAAACGGAGACGGCATGACTCGCGCCGCCTCCGGGAAGGGGGTCTTAAGCGGGTTGTTCCTGCTTCTGAATTTTCGCCCAGGCGTCGTAGCCACCGGCGAGTTCCAGCACGTCGAAGCCCTCGGCGCGTAGCAGGCTCGCGGCGGCGGCGCTGCGGGCTCCCCCCTGGCAGTGCACGACGACCTCGCGGTCACGCGGCAGGGTGTCCAGTTGCCACGGGAGGCGTCCGGCGTGCAGTTGTCGTGCACCGGGGATGTGCCCCTCCTCGTATTCGGTGCTAGCCCGCACGTCGAGGATCAAGGCGCCTTGGTGCGCGTCCAGCTCCGCAACGGGGATGGGCTGCGCGGGGGCCGTCTCCAGACCCTCGGCGCTGGGGATGAAGCCGATCACGTGGTCGAGGCCCACCATCCACAGGCGGCGGCGGAGCGATTCAGCGCGTTCAGTGGAGGCCAGCAGGATCAGCTCGCGGTCGGGGGTCAGCAGCCACCCGGCCCAGGTCTCGAAGGTCTTGCCGTCGGGAAGGTTCACACTGCCCACTGGAACGGCAGCCTGGTGCTCCTCTTTCTTTCGGGTGTCGATCAGGCGGGCCCCGGCGGCAAGACTGGCCTTCACCTCCTGGGCGCTCAGTTTGAGCAGCGGCTGCACCTCGCCCAGCAGGGTGGGGCCGTCTCGGTTCTCGGTCTTCATCCGTCCGTAGTAGAGGGGCGCGTCGGGCTGGCCGGAGAGCAACTCCTTCGTGAACGCTTCCTCGTCGCCCCGCTCCACCAATTTGCCCCACCAGCTCAGGGACCGCTCGTACCCGACGGTCGTGGTCGGGACGGCCCCCAGCGCCTTGCCGCAGGCACTCCCCGAGCCGTGGCCGGGCCACACCTGCACGTAGTCGGGCAGGGTCAGGAACTTGTCGCGCAGGCTGGCGAACATCTGTTTTGCGCCCTCAAACCGGGTGTCCTGCCCCCCCGCCGCCTCGTCAAGGAGGTCGGGACGGCCCAGATCGCCCACGAACACGAAGTCGCCCGTCAGGATCATGCTCGGGGTCTCCCCACGGGGCGTGTCCGTAACCAGGAAGCTCAGGTGCTCGGGGGTATGGCCGGGCGTATGGACGGCCTGAATACGGACGTTGCCGACCATGAAGGTGTCGCCGTCATGCAGCTTCTGCTGGTTGCCGTCGTCGTAGGTGTACAGCCAGCCCTCGCCGCCCTCGTCGGAGAGCAGGAGCTGTGCGCCTGTGGCCTGCGCCAATTCACGGCTGCCGGAGAGGAAGTCGGCATGGATGTGCGTCTCGGTGACGTGGGTGATGCGCAGCTTCTGGGCCCGCGCTTCGTCCAGATACTGGGAGATGTCGCGCACCGGGTCCACGACCAGGCACTCGCCGGTCTGCTGACAGCCCACCATGTAGGACGCCTGCGCCAGGTCGTCGTCGTAGAAGCGTTGGAAGTACATGCCCGGATCATATACCCCCTCCCCCTATCCTGTCAAATACCCCAGGGGGTATACTGATCCCGTGACCGCGACCGTGCCCGTGAGCGACCATCAAGCAGAGAAGACGAAGATTCTCAACCGCCTGCGCCGCCTGGAGGGGCAGATTCGGGGACTCCAAAAGATGGTGGAGGAGGAAAAGGACTGCGTGGAGGTGATGAGCCTCTACGCCAGCGCGAGGAGTGCCCTGGAGTCCACGGGGGACGTGATTCTGGAGACCTACGTGGAGAGGTGCCAGGCCCGCGGGGACAAGCCTGCCGACCTCGTGAGGCTGCTCAAGCTCGCTCGGTGAGGTGGGCTGGACCCCCTCATCCTGGTCGCACGTTCCTGGACGGAAGTTCGCCCGTGTGGCGGAGCTTCGGCCCACCTCAAGCTCGACTCCACGCCCATCTTCAACGAACCGTGTCGTCCTGCTCTCCTAGGGCCGCAGGGCTGGCAGGACGCGAGGCACAGGCACGCCACGACCTGAATCATTCCCGGCGCATCATCTCGTGCGGATACGGCGCGAAGCCCAGTGAGATGTACATCGGGCGGGCAGCCTCGGTGGTGCCGAGGCTAAGGGTTCGGAGGCCCAGGTCGTGCGCCTCGCGCAGCACGCGCTCCACCGCGAGGCGGGCCAGCCCTCGCCCGCGCAGGTGAGGCACGGTGTACACGTTCACGATCCGGCCCCGCAGCGGGTGGGGGTCGTGCTTCGTGGGACCCCAGTCGAGCAACGTCAACCCCGCCCCGGCGACCACCCGGCCATCCGCCTCGACGAGCACGCCAAGGTATGCGCCGCGCTCCAGGGCGCCCACCACCCAATCCGCATACACGCCGCGTGCCTCGTGTGTCTCGTCGAGGTCCGGGTAGCGGTGCGCGGCGATAAGGGGGGCATCTTGACCCGTGGCTTGACGAACGGACGGTGGGAGCACGGCTCCCACTGTACGTTTCTGGTCCCGAGTGTGATGGCTCTCCGTTGACCAGCGGTTTCCCGTGATAGGGTGTTCGACAAGTACGCCGCGTGAGCGGCGGGTTCCAGCGACCATACGCTGACCTGGTGGAGTCCGCACAGCGGGCTCCACCTTGCTTTGTTCAGGAGGACCGATGGCCCCACTTCCCCAATCCCCCTTCGCGCGCTTCGTCCACAGCGAGTCCTTCGCGGGCCTGCTCCTCGTCTGCACGGCCCTGGTCGCCTTCATCTGGGCCAACTCCCCGTGGCGCGAAGTCTATTTCGCGGCGCAGCACACCCACTTCGCCCTGTCGCTCGGCAGTGCCCGCCTCGACCTCTCGCTCGCCCACTGGGTGAACGACGGCCTGATGGCCGTGTTCTTCCTGCTCGTCGGCTTGGAGATCAAGCGCGAACTGCTGATCGGTGAGCTGGCTTCCCGCCGCCGCGCTTCCCTCGCCGTGGCCGCCGCCCTCGGGGGCATGGCGGTGCCCGCCGTGTTCTATCTGGCCGTCAATGCGGGCGGACCCGGCGCCTCCGGGTGGGGCGTGCCGATGGCGACCGACATCGCCTTCGCCCTGGGCGTCCTGGCGCTGCTCGGCTCGCGGGTGCCCCTGGGGCTCAAGGTGTTCCTCACCGCCCTCGCTATCGTGGACGACCTGGGCGCCGTGCTGGTGATCGCCGTGTTCTACACCTCCGGCCTGAAGCTGACCTTCCTGGCGCTGGCCGCGCTCACCTGGGGGATCGCGCTGTATGCCGGGTGGCGGGGGGCGTTCAGCCTCAAGCTCTACGCGGTGCTGGGCGTGCTGCTGTGGTTCTTCGTCTTGCAGTCGGGCCTGCACGCCACGGTCGCGGGCGTCCTGCTGGCCCTTGCCGTGCCCATACGCAGGCCCAATCCGGCGGGCTACCTCGCCTCTCTGGCGGACGCGGCCAGGCCCGGACGTGGGGAGATGGTCGGGGCACGCCTGCGGGACCTCGAAGACCTGCTGGAACGGTCACAAAGCCCGCTTCACCGCCTGGAGCACGCCCTGCAACCGGTCGTGACCTTCCTGGTCCTGCCGGTGTTCGCGCTGGTGAACGCCGGGGTGCCGGTCGCGGCAGGTGGGTTCGGAACGGTCTCGCTGGGCGTCCTGCTGGGCCTGGTGTTGGGCAAGCCGCTGGGTGTGGTCGGGGGGGCGTGGCTGGCGGTGCGGGCGGGGGTGGCGTCCCTGCCGCGCCAGGTGGGCTGGCGTCACATGGTGGGGGCAGGCCTGCTGGCGGGGGTCGGCTTCACCATGAGCCTGTTCGTCTCCAACCTCGCCTTCGGGGACGCGGCGCTGCTGCCCCAGGCCAAGCTGGGAGTCCTGACGGCTTCCGTTCTGGCGGCCGTGTTGGGGGCGACGTGGCTCCTCCTGGTCGCCAGGAGAGGACGTGCGGCCGTGGGGGCTGTGGGCTGAGCATCGCACTGGCCCAGGCAACACGGCACCTCCCGGGGCGATCACGTCTGCGCGCAGCGGCAGTGTAGGAGCATCAGGTGTGGCGCCGCCACCTCCGTACCTCCGCGTCGGCAGTCGCGTCACTCACTTCCGCATACCGCAGGGTGGTCTGGATGTGTTGGTGTCCCAGCCGCTTGCGGATCGTCGCCAGGCTGACGCCCCCGTTGACCAGTTCCGTCGCGTGGCTGTGGCGGAGCTGGTGCAGTGTGCAGGTCACCCCCGCACGCCCCGCATAGGTCTGCCAACGCTCCTGCACGCTCTGATACCGCAGCGGTCCCCCGCGCCCGTTCTTGGTCGCCTGAAACAGCGGCCCATGCGTATAGCCCAGCGTCCGCAGGGAGCGCCGCAGCGCGTTGACCAGCCTCGGATCGTCGAGCAGCACCGTCCGTTTTCGGCCCCCCTTGCCCAGCACGGTGAGATGCTCGTCACCCCGGGTCAGGTCCAGGTCCTCCACATGCACGCCAAGAGCCTCACCGATTCGCAGCCCGGTCTCGAAGACCAGCCGGAACAGCAGGGCGTCCCGGGACTGCTGAGGCGGGATCACCGCGAAGATGCGCTCAATCTCTTCCCGGCGCAGGCCCCTGGGATGTGGCCTCGTGGTAGTAACGGAACGGCGAACCGACATATTGCTGCTTTTGTTTGTCTGGTACGAAGTTTTAGAGGTTACGCTCGTCGTCGTGCAGAAATATAACGCTCGGCTTCCCCTTTGAAGGGGCACAGGTGGGCGTCCCTCTCCTGTCTCACTCCCCGGACGAACCTGGCCTGGTAGCGTGAGTGCCCCCGGTTTCCCCCTGCGGGTGTTCCCGACCGGCTGGCGCTCTATCTTCCAGCTCGTGCAGGAACGTTCTGGCCGCGCGGGAAAGCTGTTCCGGGGCGGGTGTTACCTGCATCAGAGGCCGGCGCAGCCCAGGCAGTGTCAGTGGGACCCGCGTGAGCAGCCCCGCCTGCACTTCACGCCGCACCCGCAGTTCGGGCAGGAAGGCCGCGCCCAGGCCGCCCATCACCGCTTCCTTGACGGCCTCTGTTCCGGGCAGTTCCAGTAGCGTCCTCGTCTGCACGCCCGCTGCGGCCAGCGCCTGCTCAGCCACCTCCCGCGTCCCCGACCCGTGCTCCCGCCACACCAGCGGCAGCATCGCCAAATCATGGCTGACCAACGGTGGATGCTCTGGCGCGGTGACCAGCACCAGCTCGTCCTGGCCGAACGCCTTCGCCCGCCACTCCGGCCCGAGGGGTCCCGGTGGTCCCTCGATCAGCGCGAGTTCCACCTGACCTCCCTGGAGCGCGTCCAGCACCTCCCGGGTGTTGCCCTGCCGCACCCGGATGGTCACCGCCGGGTACTGAACGTGGAAGGCCGCGAGGACGCCGGGCAGCAGGGACGCGGCGATGGTGCTGCTCGCGGCGACGCTGAGCGTGCCGGAAGACAGACCCCGCAGGTCACGCACGTACCCCTGTGCACCTTCGAGCGCACGAACGAGGGCCAGCGCGTGGGGCAGCAACCCCTCTCCCGCCGGGGTCAGGGTCACGCCGAGACGATGCCTCACCAGCAGCGGCTCCCCGACCGCAGTGGTGAGGTGCTTGAGTTGCGCGGAAAGCGCAGGCTGACTGCGGTTCCGTTCCTGGGCAGCAGCTGTCAGGCTGCCCAAGCGGGCCACCGCCGCGAAAGAAAGCAGGGCATCGGGTTGAACATTCATCCCCTCCAGTGAAGCATGATATAAGCAAACTTTGCAATACATCGTAAAAACACGGATTTGAATAATAAGGTGGATGAGCCTACCTTGCCGGTATGTCTGCTAAGACAACCCCTTCTTTTCGCCAACCCCCGTGGGTTCGCCTGCTCCCTGGTCTGGGGTTGACCCTCGCCGTGGCGGCGCTTTCCATGCTGGCGGGCAACGCCGGTTGGGGACGTTCGCTGGGCTTCAGCACGTTGACCCTTGCCATCGTTCTGGGGATGTTGCTCGGCAACACGGTCTATCCGCCACTCAGTCCAGTCTGTCAGGCAGGCGTGACCTTCAGTAAAGGAACGCTCCTTCAGGCTGGCATTATCCTGTACGGCTTCCGACTGACCTTCCAGCAACTTCTGGGCGTCGGCGCACAGGGACTGCTGTCCGCGGTCTTCATGCTGGTCAGTACCTTTCTGCTGGCTTTCCTGCTGGGACGCTGGCTCAAGTTGGACAGGCAGAGTGCGGTCCTGATTGGAGCAGGCAGCAGTATCTGTGGGGCGGCGGCCGTCCTGGCGACGGAACCGGTGGTAAAAGCGAAGGCCGAGCAGGTCACTGTCGCGGTGGCGACAGTGGTGATCTTCGGCACCATCAGCATCTTCCTTTACCCCGCCATGAATGCGCTGCACCTGTGGCCTTTCAGCGGTCAGGCGTTCGGTATCTACATCGGCTCCAGTGTCCACGAGGTGGCTCAGGTCGTGGCGGCGGGCAAGGCCATCAGTGCGCCTGTGGCCGACGCGGCCGTGACCACCAAGCTGCTCCGGGTCATGCTGCTCGCGCCCTTTCTGCTGCTGCTCTCGGCTTGGTGGAACAGAAGGTCGTCCACGTCAACAACAGGCAGCCAGCGTCAACCCATCACGGTTCCCTGGTTCGCTTTCGGCTTCATCGGCGCGGCGCTGTTCAACTCGCTGCACCTCCTTCCCGCTTCTGCCGTGTCGCTGTTGCTGAACCTGGATACGCTGTTGCTGACGATGGCGATGGCGGCCCTGGGCCTGACCACTCACCTGAGGACGCTGCGGCAGGCAGGCGTCAAGCCGCTCATTCTCGGCAGCCTCCTGATGGTCTGGCTGGTGGTGGGCGGGGGCCTCTTCCAGTGGTTGCTGGCTCTGTCTTCCCTCTCTCATCGAATGTGACCCTACGGAAATCTCCTATGGGGTTGGAAACAGCGGTCGCTCCCCAGCGCGGGTTGCTGTTCTGATTCTCAGGCCCCCTTCTTCCAGACGCCTCCCCTCTCCAAACGGAGCTGCCCAAGTCCTCCCTTCCTCTCCCCCCGGAGGTTCCTCATGACCGATGACGGCCCCACCCTCACCCGCCGCGCCGCGCTGGCCCTGCTGGGAACAGCAGGAACTGCCCTGGCCCTCGGGCGCACTGCCCTGGCACAGGCCACCGTTCCCACCGCGCCTGCCCCCACCTTCAGCGGCCCTGGTCCCCTGACCGCCTGGAACGGCCTGGGGCCGCTGATCGCCCTGCCACAGAAGGTGCCGCTGATCCGCCTGGTGGACCGCCCCCCGCTGTACGAGACGCCCCGTGCGTACTTCCAGAGTCCCTTCACCCCCGCCTCCGCCTTTTTCGTCCGCTCCAACCTGTCCATCTTCCCCGCCAGCATTGACCTGACGACCTGGCGGCTCAGGGTGGCAGGCAACGTCCGCACGCCGGTGTCGTTCAGCCTGGCGGAACTGCTCCAGAACTTTGAGCCGGTCAGCGTGAATGCGGTCCTACAGTGCTCCGGCAACAGTCGCACCCGGTTCCAGCCCCGCCGCCCCGGCGGACAGTGGGGCAACGGGGCGATGGGCTGCGCGACCTGGACGGGCGTGCGGCTGCGCGACCTGCTGAAGAAAGCAGGCGTCAAGAGCGGCAGCGTGCAGGTGCAATTCCAGGGGTTGGACAAGGGCGCGGGTGCCCCTGGCAGTGGCGGCGCCGAGTACAAGAAGAGCCTTGACCTGAATGACCCGGTGCTGGACGAATGCATCGTGGCCTACGCTATGAATGGCCAGCCGCTGCCGCTCGTGAATGGCTTCCCGGTGCGGCTGGTGGTGCCCGGGTATTTCGCCACGTACTGGATGAAGACCCTGAGTTTCATCCGCGTGCTGACCGAACCGGACACCAACTTCTGGATGGCCACCGCCTACCTGCAACCCGACAACCCCCGGGGCACCACCACACCCCAGGCAGTCAAGGACAAGAAGGTCAAGTTCCGGCCCGTGAGCAGCATGCCGGTGCGCTCCTTTATCGTGACACCCGACGAAACCGTCAAAGTCCCGGCGGGCCTGCCGGTCACCGTGCAGGGGCTCGCTATGAGCGGGCGAGGCGCGGTCACGAAGGTCGAGG
The DNA here is from genome assembly GCF_039545055.1 of Deinococcus carri. Taxonomy (NCBI): domain Bacteria; kingdom Thermotogati; phylum Deinococcota; class Deinococci; order Deinococcales; family Deinococcaceae; genus Deinococcus; species Deinococcus carri. The sequence continues at coordinate 171,858 of NZ_BAABRP010000002.1, read as the reverse complement.
TGTCCACCGACGGCGGCAGAACCTGGCGCGCGGCCAGCCTGGGCGAAGACCATGGCCGGTACGCCTTCCGGCCCTGGAGTTTCGCGTGGACGCCGAAGACCGCAGGTCAGTACACCCTGGCCGTGCGGGCCACCGACGCCAGTGGGGTCACGCAGACGGATCAGCCCATCTGGAATCCGTCCGGCTATCTCTGGAACACCATCGAGCGCCAGACGGTCACCGTCGGGCAGGCCGGGTAAGGGAGCCTCATGAAATATCCCCTGCTGCTGGGTGTGCTGTTCCCCGTGGCGGCGCTGGCCGTGGCCATTCCGCTGTCCACGGTCATCATCCCCGCCCCGACATCTGCCGGGCAAACGGCCGCCGGGCAGGCCGCCGCACCGCCAAGCACATCGTCCACGGCCACAACGTCTCCGTCTGGCACCTCGCCCACCACGACGCCTGCGCCGCTCACCCGAACCGCTCCGGCGGCACCGGCCACTCAGCCCGCGCCCACTGCGACCACCACCAGCCGTTCCCCCGCCGAGTTCACCCCCGTTCAGTACGCCGAACAGGTGCGCGGTGTCATCGACCAGGCGGCCAGCGGCATGTACACCACGGACGCCAGCTACGCCATCGGCAGCGTCCCGCAGGACACCCCTGCGCTGGCGGACGGCGAGAACGTGGACCTGGTGCGCGCGAGTTGCAGCGTCTGCCACGCCACCACCTTCATCACGTCGCAACCCCCCCTGCCCGCCGCCACCTGGCACGACGAGGTGTACAAGATGAAGGAGAAATACGGCGCCACCTTCATCAGTGATGAGAACGCCGACAAGATCATCGCGTACCTCAGCGCCCACTACACGCCCGAGACCCGCAAGGTGGGGACGCCTGGAGCGGCGGGCGCGGCGGGGAGCCCGTGACCGGGCCACGGCTCAGACCCCGAGGCTGTCCGTCCCCCCTGGGAGGAAGTTTCCCGCATGACCCATGACGCCACCCACCACCGCCCCCGGATGCTGGCCTCGTTCGCGAATCACATGATCGCCGTGATGGACGACCTCGATCACGCGCAGCAGGCCCTGCACGCCCTGATGGAGCAGGAACACCTGCACGAACACGACCTGGAACTGTTGATGGGCGAGGCGGGCGAGGAGCGCCTCGACTTCACCGGGGAGCGGCATGGCCTGCTGGCCCGCCTGCGCCGGAACGTGCAGAAGCTCACGGACGAGTACGAGCACGCCCGGCGCTACGAGCTGGAACTGCTGCGTGGGCACGTCCTGATCGTGGCTGCCGTGCGGCATGAGGCTCAGGCGCAGCGGATGTGCCACCTGCTGCGCGCCTGTGGCGGACACTTCATTCACTACTACGGGCCGCTGATGGTCGAATCGTTTTGCCCGGACCCGGAAGCGTGAAGGGGGTGCCGCATGTCTCCTTCCTCCACGGCGCGCGTGATGATCCTGGCCCGCCAGACCCTGCTGCGCCAGGGGTTGCGGCGCGCCCTGACGTCGGCGGGTTTCCAGGTGGTCGCCGACGTGGCGGATGGCCCGGCAGGCGTGCGTCACGCGGCGCACCTGCGCCCTGACGTGATCCTGCCGGACCCCGGCGGCGTGGCCGGGCCGGAACCGTCCCTGCTGGTTGCCCTCCTGTGTGCCGCGCCACACAGCCGGGTCATCGCGCTCACGGACGGTCCGGGGGCCGCGCCGGGTCGGGACCCGGTGTGCCTGCCCAAGACGGCCGACCTGCGGACGCTCGCCGCCCTGATCCGGGGCGACTCCCTTCCGGAAGACCCCCCGGCTCCGCCGCCGCCCACCGGCACCGCCCCCGCGCTGGGCGAGGGAGACCGCGCCCTGCTGACGCTACTTGCCTACGGCCTGAGTAACCGCCAGATTGCCGCACACCTGCACGTCTCGGAGAAGACCGTGCGCAACCGGCTCACCCAAACCTTCGCTCGCCTGCGCGTTCACAACCGCACGCAGGCGGCGGTCTACGCCCTGCGCGCTGGCATCGCCCACCTGTAGAGGCAGCGCGCCAGGGCCGCTGGCAGATCAGGAGACACCCACCGTCACCAGGTGGCCGCTGGGAGCCTCGGCGGTCGGTCGGCCCTGCGTGTACACCAGCCGCTGGCCATCCGGACTCCACGCGGGAAAGCTGTGCGGCTCCCCATGCGTGATCTGTTGCCGTGCCGAGCCGTCCGGGCGCATGATCCACACCTGCTCCCGGCCTCTGTGCGCCGAGGTGAAGGCGATCCACTGACCGTCTGGGGAGGGAAACGGGGTGACGTAGGACGTACCCTCGTCCACGTCGCTCAGGCAGACCGGTTCGGCCCCAGGGACCAGGGCCTGGACATACACCAGGTTCCCGTCATCCCCCTGCGCGTGGAACACGAAGGTCTTTCCGTCCGGCAGCGGCCAGGGCTGATCCTGGACGCCGGGTTGGGTGGTCAACTGCTCCACGTGTCCGTCCTCTTCCAGCGCCTGGATGTGGGACGCGCGCGTCCCGTCCTGCTGGAAGTACAGCAGGGGCCAGGCACCCGTGACCCCCAGGGCGGGGCCATAACACGCCTGAGACCCGACGTGCAGCACCCCCACCTGCCCCCGCTGGCAGCGGAACAGGGCGGGCCTGCCCAGTCGGTCGCTGACGAACACGAAGTCGTCTGGGGTGAGGAAGGCGGGCCGCCCCGTGCTGTTCGAACCGGCGGGGTCCTCCAGGGCCAGGCGCTCCAGCTCCGAGCCGTCCGGTCGCACGCGGTGCAGACGGCGGACGCTATCCTGAAGGCGCTCGAACACGAGCCACTGGCCGTCCGGTGTCCAGTTGGCACGCAGATCGGTGACGCCGCCCTGCATGATGGGGCGCGGATCGCTGAAGGTAAGCATGACCAAGCGTACCCGGGCACCCGCCCCTGCAAGGCAGGAGGGGAACGGAAGAGATAAAGCCACGATGATGATCTGCTGGAGGTCGGGATGCATCCAGGCGGAAGGGTCGGCGCATACGGGCAGTCAGGGAGCACAGATGCGCCGACCGTCTCCCGTCACGCCCTGGCCCTCACCCTGGCCACCCAGCACCCCGGAGGACTCATGTCTCAGTTCCGTCTGTTCCAGTCTCGCCCCGCTCTCGCCACGTTGGTCACGGCCAGCCTCACCGTCGCCCTGACCCTCGCTCAGCACGCCAGCGGGGGAGGCGCGCAGGGCACGGCCCAACCCCCCACCCTGCGCGGTCCAGCCATCTCCTCGCGTGACCGTGTCTACACTGCCGACCAGACCTCGAATACCGTGACCGTGATCGACCCCAGTACCAACACGACGCTCGGGCAGATCCAGCTCGGCAACCCCCGGCCCAAGGTCCTCGGTGCCCTGGACGACATGCAGGTGAACGTGCACGGCCTGGGCTTTTCCCCGGACGGACGCTTCCTCGACGTGATCAGCAACGCCTCGAACGGCGTGACTATCGTACGCACGCGGGACAACAAGGTGATGGGCACCGTCTACGTGGGGCGTGGCCCCCACGAGGGCTTCTTCACCCCGGACGGCAAGCAGGTGTGGGTCACGGTGCGCGGCGAGGATTACCTGTCGGTGATCGACGTGGCCCAGATGCGGGAGGTGGACCGTATCAGGGTCGCCAAAGGGCCGGGCATGGTCGTCTTCCGCCCCGACGGCCGCTACGCCTTCGTGGACTCCAGCCGCACCGCCGAGTTCGATGTCGTGGATATCCGCACGCGTAAAGTCGTGGCCCGGGTGCCGGTCGTGAGCCCCTTCTCGCCCAACCTGGTCGCCACACCGGACGGCAAGGAGGTCTGGCTGACCCACAAGGACGTGGGCAAGGTGACGGCCATCGACGCGCGGACCTTCAAGGTGCTGCATGTGATCGACACCGGCAAGGTGACCAACCACGTGAACGCCGTCAGCACGAAGGACGGGGACTTCATCTACGTGACGGTGGGCGGGGAGAACGTCGTGAAGGTCATCCGGCGTGGTCCCAACCCGCAGATCGTGGCGACGATCAAGACCGGCTTCACCCCGCACGGCATCTGGCCCAGCGCGGACAACACCCGGGTGTACGTGGGCCTGGAGGATCAGGACGCCGTGGACGTGATCAGCACCGCCACCAACCGGGTGATCGCCACCCTGCCCATCGGCCAGATGCCGCAGGCCCTAGTGTACGTGGCGAACGCCGTACCGAGTGGCAGGGGCACCGAGAACCTGAAGACCGTCCGCCTCGGCAAGAAGGCCGTGAAGATCAAGCTGGTCGTGCCGGACAAGCCCTTCGCCTTCCTGCCGGAAGCCCTGAAGGGCGTCTCCGCGAACGTGGTCGTGCGGGAGTTGGAGGGCACCGACGACGTGATGCTCAAGGCCGAGGGCCTCACGCCCGGGGCGGGGTACAACGTCTTCCTGGCTGAGTCGCCGGTCGCCCCCTTCGGGGAGGTGCAGCACCTGATGGACTTCAAGGCCGACGCCCAGGGCAAGGTCGAGGCGAGCGCGATGGCCAGTGTGTTCGACGCCTTCACCCTGAGGGGCAGCGCGAAGGACGGCAAGCCGGACGCGGAGGCCATCAAGGGAAGCAAGGTGAACCTTGACCACATCGTGATCTGGCCCAGGGACCCGCAGGCCACCGCCGGGCTGTTCACGAGCCGGGGCCAGCAGCCCGCCGTCTCCCCCTTCGACACGGACCTTCAAGCAGGCCCGGCCATCCTGACTGACAGCAACGATGCGTCCATCAAAAGCCCACTGAACCGTTAAGGGCTATAGAGAACCATGCTCTCCGGAAACCCGCAGCGCTGCCCCATCTCCTGGAGGAACGTCATGCCCATTCCGTCCCCGTTCAATGCACTGGCTCTGGCCGCTGCCCTCCTGACCTCAGTCAATGCGGCGACCACTTCCGTTCAGACCTACCCCTTTCATACTGTGGGGACGTCGGCCAGTGGCGCGAGCGGACGGCTGAGTGTGCGCACGCTGTCCCCACAGCAGTCGGTGTCCGTGCTGGCCCTGCGCGGCCTGACGCCGAACCGCGCGTACGTCGCCCATTACCATGCCCTGGGCCCGGGGGGCGGTGAAGCCTGCGCCTCCCAGGGGCCCATCACCCTCGGCTTCCCGGCCTTCAAGGCCGATGCCCGGGGCCAGGCCACGGTGATCCTGCGGGCCGACCCGGCGCGCCTCCGCGGAAATCTGGGTGCCTACGTCAATGTCCACATGGCCTCCGACCTGACCGACATTCCGCTGTGCGCGGCGGTGCTGAAGGTGGCCGCCGCGCCGAGCAAGCCGGCGCAGCCCCCCGTCACGGCCCCGCGATTGACGGTCAAGATTGGTGACAACGTCTTCCAGCCGGTCAGCCTGAGTGTCGTTGCGGGCACCACCGTGACCTGGGTCCACGCGGGTCAGGTCACGCACAACGTCCTGTCGCTCCAGGTGACGGACCTCCACTCTCCTGACCTGCGGCCCGGGGACCAGTACAGCTTCACCTTCAAGACCCCCGGCACCTACACCTACTACTGCTCGTACCACGACGGGATGAGTGCCACGATCACGGTGACCAACCGCTGAGGCGGAGTCAATGCACCACTTCAAGGAGGAACGTATGATCGTACACAAGCTTGTTCTGGGCCTGTTCACCGCCACACTGCTGGGTTCCTGCAGCATGATGATGGGCCGGTCCACGACCTACACCTTCAAGCACAACCCCACGGCGGCTGATCCGGCGGCCATGGGCCGGGCCGTGGCCTCCCGGGACGGCAGCATGGTCAGCACGACCCTGACCCTGTCGGGTCTGACCCCGAGTAAGGCGTATATCGCGCACTACCACGCCTTCGGACCGGCGTCGAGCACCGATCCCTGCGCGTCCAACGGACCGGTGACGCTTGGGTTCCCGAACTTCACGGCGGACGCGAGTGGCAAGGTCAGCGTGACGGTCACGGGCGACATGGCCAAGATCGCGGGCGACATGGGTGCCTACATCAATGTCCACTACGCCAGCGATCCCAGTGTGGTGCCGATCTGTGCGCCAGTGAAGATGACCAAGAGCTGAGCGAAGGAGGAGGCGGGCGTAGCGTGCTGAAGCAGCAAGCCCCTGAACGGGGCGAACTGGAGTGAACCCAATCGAGCGGTTCTCCACCGCTTTTGATGACGAAGGCCAGGGAGTGCGCTGGAATGGTCTATGGTCGACGAACTCCTGTCTCGACTGTTCCTGACCGCTCTGCCAGGCTTCCGGCTCGACCGCGTCCTCGTCGAGGACGCTATCGTCGTCACCGCCAGCAGCGTCCAACAGGAATCTCCCTGTCCGTTGTGCGGCACGTTTAGCTCGCGCGTTCACAGCCATTACAGCCGCCGCCTGGCAGACTTGGTAGGGCCACAAAACAGCGTGGAGTTCGTTCTATGCGGCTTTCTGGGCTGAAGGAACTCGGAAGCGGAGGAGTTCTTCGATGGTCCAGGGGTGCTCGGTCAAGCCTGCGGCCATCCCCGGTGTACGTTCCACCCATCGTCCGTCCACCTGAATGCGGAGTGAGCGGTGGGGACGGACGAAGTTGTAGGCGGCCACGGTTAAAAAGAACTGATGTTCCAACCGCCGCTGGTCGCTCCCGGCATGCCGGGAGCGACGCGTCAGGGCGGGCATCCAAGTTCTCAAAGTCGCGTTTAGGCGCTCAATGAATGCCGTGTTGACGGTTCCGCGCTTGCCCTGTGTCACCGCAATCAGGTGCAAGGCCTCGAACAGGTCTCCAAAAGCCAGACGACGCTCAATCCGCTCTCCATAGGTTCGCTTCACGACCTGGACAATGTGTAATTCAGCCCATTCCACCAGCCTCGGGCGTCCACGACGCCCGTTCTGCACAGTACTGCGGAAAAAGCGCAAAATCTGGGTTTTCCAGGCAGAAAATCCATCGGTAGCCCAGAGGATGGGCGACTGAAGCCGTGCAGCACGGTGAACGTGTTGCACCACCTCGCCAACCATTTCGTCGGTTCGTCCTGAGGCAACTTTTCCCCAGATCAACAGCCGTGAGGCGACACTCATCGCCGTGGCCAGCCACATCACGCCGCGTTGCGTTCGGCACCACAGTTCATCGGCTTGAACTTGACCCAGGTCGAGCTGTCCCTGACAAACCAGATGTTCCTGAACACGCTGTGCGTGTTCACCCGCCTTGTCGAGCCAGTCGGCCAGCGTGCGCTCATCGATCTTGAAGGCCATCACGATGGCCGGGACAGGACAACCGAAGAGCAATAGCGTCAGCACCAGAATCACCACGTCAAGGTCCCTCTTCAACCCGTACAGCGGCGTACTATGCGTCGCGGTGAAGGTTTTCCGGCACCCATGACAGCGGTAACGCTGCTTCAGCTTCGAGTGGACCCCCACTTTGGTGGGGGTCGGGCAATAGGGGCAGGGCGGCGTAGACTGAGAGGGCCGGACGGGGCTGGATGGCTGCACACCTTCCAGATACCTGCCCGGCTCCCTATTGCGCTACTCCACGCTGTCTTGTGGCCCTACCGCAGACTTGCCCTCGGGTCACCGTGGCGTCGTCCTCGACCTCACGGTTCGACGCTTTGTCTGCGCCGAGCCTCAGTGCTCCAGACGCATCTTCTGCGAGCGCTTCGTCGACGGGCCTTCCCCCTATGCACGCCGAACTGGGCGCGCTTGTCGCGTGGTGCAGCATCTCTCGGTCATCTTAGGTGGCAACGCTGGGGCTCAGCTCGCCCTCAAGTTGCCCCTCCCCGTCAGTGCCTCCACCGTGCTGCGGTCAGCGCAAGCGCTGACCGTGACACCTGCCCGAGTCCCGGAGATCATCGGCGTGGATGACTTCGCCTTGCGGCGGGGTCAGGTGTACGGCACCGTCATTGTCGATCTCGCCCAGGGCAAGCCCATCGAGTTGCTCCCGGACCGCAGCGCCGAAACGCTGGCCGCCTGGCTCCAGCAACATCCACACATCAAGGTCATCAGCCGGGATCGCTCGACCGAGTACGAGAAGGGCGTGCGGATGGGCGCTCCGCACGCTCAGCAGGTGCTCGACCGCTGGCATGTGATCAAGAACTTCCGCGAGGCACTGGAACGTCAACTCGGGCGGGACCGCCAGACGATCTTGGCCGTGTGCCAAGCCAAAGTTCCGGTGCCCCCGACGCCCCGCACCCAAAGCGAGGAACTGCGCTATGAGGCGGGCCAGCAGGCCCGCCAGGGGTTCTTCGATGAGGTTCGCGTGTTGTCGAAGGCCGGATACAGCCAACGGGCGATCACTCGGAGACTGAAGGTTTCGCGGGGTCGAGTGCGCCATTACCTCAGCGCACAGGCACCCCCCCAGCGGCGGCACCACCACCGACGGTCCAGCATTTTGGACCCATTCGTGCCCTACCTGGAAGAACGCTGGGCCGCTGGCGAAGACAACGCCGCAGCCCTGCTGCGGGAACTGCGTGAACAGGGCTATCCCGGGTCCCGCAAGCGGGTTGCGCAGTGGGTCCAAGTTCGTCGCACCCACCCTGCCAAGAACACCCCAGGTCCGTACCGGACGACGGCGGTGAGGAAGCGTAGTGTGTCGCCCCAGGAGCAACCACCTCTCCTGCCGGGAGAGGCAGATCGCAACTTGACCCTGCGGCGCTTAGTCTGGCTGATGTTGCCGGACGAGACGACCCTGAGAAGTCCAGACCGCGAGTTACTGACGGCAATGAAAGCCGGTTGCGAGGCCGTGAGCCATGCTCACGGCCTCGCACAAGCGTTCATGCACCTGATGCGTAAGAGGCAGCCGGAGGCCTTGACCGGCTGGGTGGAGCAGGCGTCGAGCTGTGGTTTACCGGACCTAGTCACGTTCGCCCGAGGCTTGGAACGCGACAAAGACGCCCTGGAGGCGGCACTGCGACTGCCCTGGTCCAATGGCCCGGCAGAGGGCGTCGTGAACAAGATCAAGCTGATCAAACGGCAAGCGTATGGCCGTGCGTCCTTCGGCCTCCTTCGTCAGCGGGTTCTGCTGGCTGCCTGACCTCGTCATCAAAAGCGATGGAGAACCGCTCCTGGGGGGTCACTCCAAACTGTTTTTCTCACTGAGCCGTATCATACGGGACTAAAATGAGTTCAGAACATTCCTGATCCAGGGAAAGAGCGTGAGAGACTTTACTTCCTGAGGATGGTTTTTCAGTCGAATACACTCTGCTGTAATTAAACTCTCCACATCTTGAATTTTCTCCAACCCCTTGTTGGCAAGGGGTAATTTCAGCTTCAAGACCATTGGCTCTGCCGGTGAGAGTTCCGGCGTATACGCTGGAAACGGCATTAGGAAGATATTGGCAGGCACCTTGAGCTTTCGGCTTACATGCCAGCCTGCCTGGTCAAGCAACAACACCAGGAGCTGCTTCCCATCCGGGTCAACCGTACGGCTGAACTCCTCCAGGGCAAGCTGCATCAGTTGCAGATTGACACTGGGAAGCAGCAGGAATTCACTCTGGCCCGTTTGGGGTTCGACAAAGATGTACGCGTAGAGCCATTGATACTTGCGGCGCTGAGCAATTACCGGACGCTTTCCCCGAAGCGCCCAGAGGCGCTTCAAAATGGGCTTGAGACCGAAACGTCCCTCATCCTGCACCCACAGGCGAACCTGCTTCTCGGGGTAAGCCACCTGGGCGACCCTCAGCGCCGCTTCGACTTTTTTACGAAGTGTTCCTGTTCCTCAGGTGAGGCCGCCTGGACGTGGGTGGGACGAGGAACCTGAAGCGTAAAGCCCAAACGACTGAAGTATCCCCAGGCACACGGCTCCGTGACCTCAATATCGAAATGCTCTTGAATGTAGTGTTGGACTTTCTTACTAGTCCAGAGTCCACCGCTTTCCGGTGGACTCTGGAGAGCTTGAACCAGGGCTTCTTGCTGCTCTGCATTCAGGGCAGGTTTGGACTTGTTGAACTGGCGTTTGTCCGATACCGCCGTGACGCCTTCAGCATTGTAGGTGCGAATCAATGTGCTGATGGTGGTTATCGAAAAGCCTGTGGCCTCAATCATTTCTGGAATCGATTTCCCTTTACTCTTCAGCCAGAGAATCTGCCAGCGTGAACGCTCGACAGGACGCTCGGCCTGCCGGTAAGCCTGCTCAAGCTCTTTGGTCGTGAGGTGGGGGATCAGGGAAGCAGCTCTCATAGACGAGACTCATTTTAGTCCCGTATCAGAAGGTCAGGGGAGTGGCGCCGGGGCAACGAGCAAAGGCAGGCCAGGCAGCACCCGCGCTGATCCTGTTGCGGTCCAGGGGAGCCTTGCCCTGGACTGCCCCGCCACTCGGCCTGGCTGTCAGACACCTGGCAGATTCACACGACCCAGCGGGCGGGTCGGGGCTGGGCTGCCCCCCATCGGCTCGACGCTGATGCCCAGCGAGTCGAAGCCCGTCCACGCCACCTGCATGACCGTGCCGTCGGTGAGGCCCAGGCTCACGGGGACACCGGCCCGGGGACCGCTCGCCTGGCGGCCCCACGCCTGGTACACCTGCCCCGTTGGAGCGGGACGGTCCAGCACCACGAGCGCCTGGCCGTCCGGGCGGACGAGCAGGGTGCCGAACGCCCTCCCGTCGCGTGAGGTGAGGGCGAGCCGGGTTGAGCCCTGCGCCTCCCAGCGCTGCACGCTGGCCTGCTGGGGGAGAGCCAGCCGGGTCCAGGCGGTATATCCTCCAAGCGCCAGCAGGGCCACGACCACTGCGGTGGAGAGCCAGGGCCACAGAACCGGACGGGAGACGGGCGGGGGGGGGCGGACGGCGCGCCGGGCCTGAATGCGGTCCCAGGTGTCACTTGGCGGTACGGCGAGGGGCAGGTCGTCTGCCAGGGAAAACAGCGCGTCCCGCAGCCGGGCCACCTCGGCGCGGCACACCGGGCAGCCGAGGAGGTGGACCTCGACGGTCTCCGCCTCGGGGGCGTCCAGGTGCCCGAGCACGTACCCGGGCAGCAGGTCGAGGGGGTGGGCGGTCATGGGTGCATCCTTTCGCGGAGTTTGAGCAGGGCGCGGCGCAGGCGGCTCTTGACCGTGCCCAGGGGCAGGCCGGTGCGGGCGGCCAGTTCGGCGTGGCTGTAGCCGCCGAAGAACATGCCTTCCAGCAGCAGCCGGTCGGTCTCGGGCAGGGAGCGCAGCGCGGCCTCGACGAGCGCCTGGTCCAGCGGGTCGCGCCCCGGGGGTGGAGCGGGCAGGTCGAAGGCTGGGTCGTCGAAGGTGCCCGGCTGGGCCTGCGGCCTGGAACGGCGGGCGCGCAACCGTTCCAGGCACAGGTGATGGGCGATGGTCAGCACGAAGGTTTGGACCGTGCCGCGTGCCGGGTCGTAGCGTCCAGCCTGCGTCTCAAGGCGGAGGAACGTGTCCTGTAAGGCTTCCTCGGCATCCTCGGGCGAGCCCAGCATCCGCAGGCACACGCGGTAGGTCACACCGGAAAACTCGTCATACAGGGTCCCCAGGGCGTCCTCGCGGCCCTGTTGAAGCTGGACGATCAGACGGTGGTGTGCCCCGGTGGTGGGCACCCTCAGGTCAGGCATACCGGCAGTCTGCCGTATGGCTGGGATCCCTATGACTGGGGACCTGGGGGGTGAGGAGCGGGGGCGCGGGGCGGCCATACCTCCCGTATGCCCGCGCCCGCGCGTCTGGATGCACGTTTGGGAGGACTGGACTCAGGATATGGAGCGGTGCCGTCGCCATGTCCGCAGTTCTGTATCCGCCGTGGTGTCGCTGATTTCGGCGTAGCGCAGGGTCGTCTGGATGTGCTGATGGCCCAGGCGTTTGCGGATCGTCGCTAAGCTCACGCCGCCATTCACCAGCTCCGTCGCGTGGCTGTGGCGGAGCTGGTGCAGGGTGCAAATGACGCCTGCCCGCTCCGCGTACCCCTGCCAGCGTTCCTGCACGCTCTGGTAGCGCAGCACTCCCCCACGCCCGTTCCTGGTCGCTTGGAACAGAGGGCCGTGGGTGTATCCGAGCGTTCGCAAGAAGCGCCGGAGGGCCTGAATGAGCTGAGGATCATCCAGCAGTACGGTCCTCTTCCGGCCCCCCTTGCCCAGCACGGTCAGGTTTTCATCGGCCCTCGAGTATTTGCGGATCCTGGTGGCGAAGTCTAAGCGACGGGACGGAGGGCCTGAAAGCGAGAGGTGCGGGTCGTCTCCCTGGGGCAGCCCTCAAGCCAGGCGACCACCCGTCGCACGTTGATCGCGGCCGCGATCAACACATGCTCCAGATCGGTCTTGGCAAGTCCCCGGTAGCGGGCATGCCGTAGGCCCAAGGTCCGAACCGCCTGCGAAAGGGTCCCCTCAATTCCAGCACGGCGGTTGTACAGCGGCTGCCAAGACTCGGTTTGCTGCCGACTACGTGCTGCCCGCAAGGCTTCGTGCTGCGCTTGGGGCTGCAAGGTCAAGTGGCGTGGACTCTGCACCGCCTTGGTACATAAGCTCCGTGCCACGCACGCCTGACAGTCCCGAGTACGGAACTTGACATGAAGGACGGCGGTGCCGAAGGCATTGACCCCGGGGGTCCAGGGTAACGACTGCTTGCCTTGAGGACACGTGGCCCGGTGCTGCGCCCAATCCACCTGAAAGCGGTCCACATCAAAAGCACCTTCAGTGTGAGCTTGCCAGCTCACACTGCCCTTGGCTGGCCCAATGACGGTGACCGCATGGTCCTGTTCACTTGAGGCTAGAAAGTCGGCGTCGACGTATCCGCCATCGACCAGGTGTTCCTGGGGCAGCAAGGCCTTCTGCGCGAGGGCCGTGTGAATGGTGGCACCGCTGGAAATATCGGGGATCACCGCACGGGTGGTTTCGACGTGGGTGATGAGGTGGGGCAGGTCGTCGTCACAACTTTCGGTGAGATGCACCTTGTAGCCCGTCCAGGTCAGCGAGCGTTTATTGCCGAACTGGGCGTCCTGGTCGTAGGGCGACTCGAACCGCTCCCCTGCTGGAGGAAGTTCAGGACCAGCACCCAACCGCACACCACCTTCCTGCCGTTCGAAGTGCTGTGTCCATGCCTGGCGCAGCAGGCGAACAGCGCTCAACTCACGCAACTCGTGGTGTTGCTCGTCCGCGTCGAGGGCGTCGAGCAGGATAAAGCCGTCCGTCCCAATCACCGCAGCGTAAGCAGCTCGGGCTTCTTGGCCCTTGGGCAGGCGGTACTCCTCGACCCGGTGCCCATAGCGCTCGAACCACGCTGGCGGAGCCAGCGTGCGCATCCAGTCTGGAGCTGCGACCGCGAGATCGTTCAGCGCTGCACGCAGGGTCTCGCCGACGAACTCCAGACGGTTGAGCGTGCGGATGGCAGCCAGAATGTGGGTGGAGTCGGTCCGTTGCTTGCCGCGCGCTTTGAGAAGGCCCTGGGCTTTGAGCTGCTCGAGCAGCCGGTCGAGCAGCAGTTGTTCCGCGTTCCCGCTGACCAAACGTGCGCGGAACTCGCTGAGTACAGAGCGGTCGAAGCCTGCGTGGTCGAGGTCCAGGCCGAGGGCGTGTTTCCAATCGATGCGCGCCCGAACCTGATCGGCTGCTTGCCGATCCGTCAAGTTTTCTACGAACTGCAAGACGGTGACCAGGGCCAGACGCCAGGGTGGGAGGGCAGGCTGACCTGTGACAGGAAAGAGGTGCTGGAAATCCTCATCGCGGTAGAGCGTGCCAAGTTCATCACGCAGCCGCATCGCCACATTCCCCTTCGGGAACGCGGCGTGAGCAATTCGGGCGGTCTGTTCAGGAATCTCGCCGATGGCTTGGGGGCGCAACATGCTCCAGTTTGCACCCTCCCGACTTCGCCACCAGGATCATTTGCGGTGCAGGAAGCCGGGCTAAGGCTCCGGCCAGAATTCCCCTGACTCGCCGCTCCTCACTGGCGTACCGTAACCACCTGCTGCACCATTCGGTATACCGTCCTTTTACCTCAAGGGCGCAGGCTGAGCCGCATGAGCACCCTGCTGTCTCACACCCGCCGCGTCCGTCCAGTGGCCCTGCTGCGCCTGTTCCTGGGGATCCTGCTCCCGCTGGTGATGGTCGGTTTCATCGCGGAAGAGGTGCTGGAGCAGGAGCGCATCGCCTTCGAGGTTCCCTTCCTGCTGGCGCTACACAGCTCCGCCACGCCGCTGCTCGACCGGCTGGCGCTGCTGTTCACCACCGCAGGCGGCGTCGGCGTCATCGCCCCCGTCAGTGCCCTGATCCTGCTGGGGCTGTGGCTGAAAAAACGTTCCCTGGCCCTCTTCTGGGGCGTGAGCGTGGCGGGGGCGGCCGCTCTCGACCTGGTGATGAAGCTCATCTTTCACCGGCCCCGGCCCGAGTTGTGGCCCCGGCTGGTGCAGGAACACGACTTCGGCTTTCCCAGCGGCCACAGCATGTACAGCGCTGCCTTTGTCACGGCGCTGATCCTCTTGACCTGGCGCACGCCGCTGCGCCCGCTGGTGCTGGTGCTGGGCGTGCTGTTCAGCGGGGCAGTAGGCTTTTCACGCCTCTACCTGGGGGTGCATTACCCTACCGATGTCCTGGCGGGCTGGCTGAGCGGCCTGGCCTGGGTACTGGGCGTCTACAGCGTCGTGCGGCCCTTCCGGGGCCTGCCGCCCGAAGGAGGTTCCGCGTGAGACTGCTGATCGTCGAGGATGACCCCCATATCGCCGAGCTGCTGCGCGATGGGCTACGCGAGGACGGCTACGCGGTGGACCACGCGGCGAGCGCCGAAGAGGGCTTCTCGCTGGCGGAACTGTTCCCGCACGACCTGCTGATCCTGGACGTGATGTTGCCCGAGGGTATAGACGCAGGTTACCGGCTGGGCCAGCACCTCAGGGAGGCGGGCAACATGGCCCCGATCCTGTATCTCACCGCACGGGGCACCGTGGAAGACCGGGTGGAGGGCCTGGAAGCGGGCGGGGACGACTACCTCGTCAAGCCCTTCGCCTTCAAGGAATTGCGTGCCCGCGTGCGCGCCCTGCTGCGCCGCGCGGGCGGCTACGCGCACAACACGCTGCCGCTGTCCGCTGGCTTTCTGCTTGACCTGACAGCCAGGGAGGTCTACCGCGGCGGGGCACGTTGTGACCTGACCCGCAAGGAATACGCGCTGCTGGAACTGCTCGCCCATCATCCGGGTCGCACATTCACCCGCGATGAGATCATCGAACGGGTCTGGGGCGGAGAGGAGGGGGTGGAACCCAAGGTGATCGACGTGTACGTCAGTACGATCCGTCGCAAGACGGAAGACGGACTGATCGGGACGGTGCGCGGCGTGGGCTACCGGCTGGGAGACATTCCTTGAAGCTCCCGGCCTTTAGCCTGCGTCTGAAACTCACGCTGGGGTATGCCCTGATCTTCATCCTGGCGAGTGTGCTGGGGGCCGTGCTGATCTATCTGGTGGCGTCCACCCAACTGACCCGCTCGCTGGACGCGACGCTGGAGGAGACGGCGGCGGTGGCCCTCAGCAACATTGAGCGCGAGGACGGGCAGGCGCGCTTCGCTGCTGACCTCAACGTGCGCAATGAACTCGCGCTGGAGTTGCTGAATGGGCAGGGGCAGGTGACAGCACGGGCCGGGGAGCAGGAGGACTTGAAACCGGGGTTACCCCAGCCGGGCTTCCAGACCGTGCAGGACTGGCGGCTTTACACGGTGCCCCTGGCTGGTGGCGGCTGGCTGCGGGTGATGCGGCCCACGGAACTGCTCAGCGGTCTGCTCGAAACGCTGGCGCGCATCCTGGTCGGGGCAGCCCTGCTGATGATCGTGCTGTCCTGCCTGGGCGGTTACCTGCTGGCCGACCGGGCTTTGAAACCCATCGACCAGGTGGCGCTGGCGGCGGCCAGCATCGCCCGGCGCGGTTCGTACCGGGAGCGCGTTCCGGTCGCCCCTGGCGGCGACGAACTCACGCGCCTGTCCACCACCGTGAACGCGATGCTCGACCGCCTGGAGGGCACCATCGAGCATGAAAAGAGTTTTGCGCGGATGGCGGCGCACGAACTGCGAACCCCCCTCACCACCCTGGCTGGGCGGGTGGAACTGCTGCTGGACCGACCGCGTGACGCGGCGACCTACCGGGCCGGACTGGTGCAACTTCAGGAACGCATCGCGGCGCTGCGCTCACTCAGCGAGGGCCTGCTCAGCCTGGCCCGGACGGACGCCCCGCCCACACTGGAGCCAGTAGAACTGGCCGGGACCGTGCTGGCGGTGGCCGAGGACCTGCGGCCCGAGTTTCGCATGGCGGGGAAGACGCTGCATCTGGACGTGGAGGAAAGCTGGGTGCGGGCCGAGCCAGAGGGGGTCCGTCGGGCGACCGTGAACCTGCTCCAGAACGCGCTGAAGTACGGCGGCCCGCAGGTGACGCTGCGGGTGCGGACCGGTGAGCTGAGCGTTGCGGACGACGGTTCCGGCCCGACTCAGGTGGACTGGCCGCGACTGCTGCATCCACTGGAGCGTGGGACAGGGGTGCAAGGCATCTCCGGCAGCGGCCTGGGCCTTGCGGTGGTCGCCGCCCTCGCCCGGCGCTGGGAAGCGGAACTGAGGCCCGCGTGGTCGGTGCAGCGGTTCACGGTCACGCTCCGTTTCCCAGTCGCGACGGGATGATGCTCGCAGCCTTACTGGCCCTGTCCCCCAGGGCAACATGAACCCCTCCAAATGAACCGACTCCAACGACCCTCAAGACGGGATGTCCTCCTGGGGACGCTGCTGCTCGCCGTGTTGGCGCTGGTCGCGTGGATCAATCTGCCGGTGGTGGGCCGGGTGTTCGACCGGCAGGCGGACCGCGTGGCCGCCCTGCCTGCCGCGTCTCCCTTCCGGGTGGGCCAGCGCGTGCTGGTCCTCTCACCCCACCCCGACGACGAGACGCTGTGCTGCGCCGGGACGATCCAGCAGGCACAGGCGGCGGGAGCACAGGTCTTCATCGCCTGGATAACGGCTGGCGACGGCTTCGAGTTCGACGCAGTCCTCACCCAGCGCGTTCTGGACCCCAGCCCACAGGACATGCGCTCCCTGGGCAACCTGCGCGTGCAGGAAGCCCGGCGGGCCGTCGCCGTGCTGGGCGTATCACCGGGACGGACCTTCATGCTCGGTTATCCAGACGGGGGGCTGTTTCGCCTGTTTACCACCAACTACGAGGAGGCGTACACCGCGCCGCACACCGGGGCCTCCGCCGTGTACGTGCAGCATGCGCTGACGCCCGGCGCGCCCTACACCGGGCTGGCGCTGGAAACTGACCTCCGCAGGGTGCTGGACCGGGTGCGTCCCGACGTGGTGCTGGCCCCCGCCCCGCAGGACTTCCACGCGGATCATCACACCCTTTCCTTCATCGCCATGCGGCTGATGAGTGCCCGGCAGCAGGAAGACCGGCTGCGCTTCTGGGTGGTCCACGGCGGGCTGGAGTGGCCCGTCCCCAAGGGTCTACACCCGAATCTGCCGCTGACGCTGCCCCCGCTGGCCGCGCGCCTCCCCTGGGACCGGGTGGACCTGACCGCCACGCAGGAGCAGCGCAAGTTGGAGGCCGTCAACACCTACCAGACCCAGACCCGCGTCCTGGGCCGCTTCATGCGGGCGTTCGTCCGGCAGAACGAGTTGCTCAGCCCGGGACCATTGCCCGAACAGGGACAGGCACCCGGACGAGGCACCACGCCCTGACCATCGCTATACCCGCGTTTTACCTTCCACCGCTAGGGTTCGGGTATGTTCAGCCTCCCCGCCCTGATCGGGTCCTTTTCCTACCTGGGCATCGCCGGGATCGTGTTCGCCGAGTCGGGCCTGCTGGTGGGCTTTTTTCTGCCGGGCGACAGCCTGCTGATCACGGCGGGTCTCCTCGCCAAACAGGGCAGCCTGCACCTGGCGGGCGTGATGCTGGCGGTGGCGCTGGGAGCGGTCATCGGGGACAGCACCGGGTATGCCATCGGACGCCGCTTTGGCCCCGGGGTATTCAGACAGCAGAACAGCCGCTTCTTCAGGCCGGAGTACGTCGAACGCACCCAGGCGTTCTTCGAGAAGCACGGCGGCAAGGCGCTGATCCTGGCGCGCTTCGTGCCGGTGGTGCGGACGGTGGCGCCCACGCTGGCGGGTGTGGGGAAGATGCCCTACTCGCGTTTCCTGCTGTTCAACGTCATCGGTGGTTTGCTCTGGTCCCTCAGTGTGCCGCTGCTGGGGTACCTGCTCGGCGGCCTGATCCCGAACCTTGACCGGTACATCCTGCTCATGGTCGGTCTGGTCGTGCTGCTGAGCTTCATTCCCATTGCACTGGAACTCCGCAAGGCGCGGCAGACTGGAGGTGCCCAACATGGGTAAAGGCCACCCGCTCTGGATTCACCCGTCCACCCGGCGGGTCTCGTGGCGAGCAGTCCTCCCGCTCGCCGCCCTCACTCTGGGACTGGCCCCAGTGCTGGCCCTGTCTGCTCCGGCCCCCTTCTCGCACGTCTTCGTCATTGTGCTGGAAAACCACAGTGTGGAGAAGGTGATCGGCAACCCGCGCCTGCCGACCCTCAACCGCCTGGCGAAAGAAGGGGCGCTCGCCACCAACAACCACGGCGTCACCCATCCCAGCCTGCCCAATTACGTCGCGCTGATCGCGGGAAACACCTTCGGCAGCCACAGTGACGACCCCCGTCAGACCTTTTCCGGCCCGACCCTCGCCGACGAGCTGGAGCAGGCGGGACTGACCTGGAAGGGCTACTTTCAAGCTCTGCCCCACGCCGGGTACACCGGTTCGTATGGCGGGCCGTTCGGGGTCTATGCGAAGCGGCACAACCCCTTCATGCTGTTCCCCGCCATCGCCGACAACCCGCAGCGGGCCGCGAGGAGTGTGCCCCTCTCGCAGCTCGAACAGGACCTGAAGACGGGACAGGTGCCCACCTTCGCCCTGATCGTGCCCGACAACTGCCACAACCTGCACCGCAACCTCAACTGCCTGAATCCAGCAACGCTGGCCGCCAACGCGGACGCCTTCGTGGCTCAGTGGGTGGGAGCGATCCGGGCGAGCACCGCCTGGGATGACCATGCCGCCATCGTGATCACCTTCGACGAGGCCGAGGGGAAGGACGAGCGCGGAGGTGGTGGGCGGATTCCCACCATCGTGCTGACCAAAAATGGGCCTCACGGCCTTCAGAGTGACCGGAACTACAACCACTACAGCCTGCTGCGGACGCTCACTGACGCCTGGCACCTCAAGCCCCTCGGCGAGAGCAAGAACGCTTCACCCATGAACGCACTGTTCTTCAAATGACGGGGAGCGCAGGGGGGAAGAGACCTCTGCACGGTCTGGGGAATCACCCGCGTTTCCTGAGGGTCAGGGTGACAGACAGCACGGGCGACCCGTGGGCGCTGCTGGTGGTTCCCCACGCGGCACCATCCTGAATCGGGGCAGGGGGCAAGCCGACCGTGGGTGATGACGACCGCTCGCCCCGAAACACCTTGCTGACAAAAAGCCAAGGGAACGTCATCTTCCCCCCTGCGGCTCCTTGAGCCGTTCGGCCCGCAGGCGGTCACGTGAGTCGAACAGTGTCCGGAAGGCCAGCCAGACCACCGTCAAGGCCCCCAGTGCGGAACTGGCCGCGAGGACAAACATGATCACGATCTGGTATCGCACAGCGGTTCCCGGTGACGCCCCGGCCAGAATCTGCCCCGTCATCATGCCCGGCAGGCTCACGATGCCCATCACCGCCATGCTGTTCAGCGTCGGCAGCATCCCTGTCTGCACGGCTGAGGCGACCTCAGTGTGGGCCGCTTCCCAGCGGGTCGCTCCCAGTGCGAGGCGCCCCTCGATCTGGCCCCGCCGCCCGAGCACGTCCGACGTGAAGCGGTCGAGGGCGAGCGACACGCCCGTGAGGGTGTTTCCGAGCACCATCCCGAGAATGGGAATAGCGTACTGCGGCTCGAACCAGGGATGAATCCGCAGGACGCCCGCCAGCGTCAGGCCCGTCAGGACAAACGAACTGCCGAACACCGCGATGAAGCTGTCGAGGTAGATCCGGGCGTAACGCCGCCGGACCCGCCCCACCCCCGCCTGCCCGGCCAGCAGGGTCATGACCAGACCGATCCCCACCACCGGCAGCGGGTGTTGGAGGGCGAACACCCATCCCAGAATCAGTCCGACCAGCAGCAACTGCGCGACCATCCGCACGCCTGCTACCACGATGTCTCGTCCGAGACCGAGCCGCAGCCGCCACGACAGAGCGACATTTACCAGCAGGAGGGTCGCCGCGAGCGCCACCTGCCACAAGCTCAGCGGCACGCTCACGCCACCACCGCCGGGACCAGGGGCAGCTCACGCTGGGCCACCCGTCGCCGCTGCGCCGGGTCGTGGCTGACCCAGATCAGGGCGCGTCCCGGTGCGTCGACGCACCAGCGGCCCAGCAACGCCTCAGTCAGACCGACCGTTTCGGGGTCCAGTGCGGATGTGGCCTCGTCGAGGAGCAGCACCGACGGTCCCAGCAGCAGGGCGCGCACCAGCGCTGTGATCTGGCCCTCCCCACCGGACAGAGTGGCGGCGTCCCGTGAGAGCAACGACTCGTCCCGCCCAAGGGAAGTGAGCAGGCGTCCTGCCGCTGCTTCCTCAAAGCGCCGCTGCCGGTGAACCCGGAACCCGAAGGGCGCACGCAACACGTCGAGGACGTTGCCCTCGTCAAAGACGGAACGTTGCGGCAGGTACAGGACGTGCGCGCGGTAGTCGGGCATCGGCCACGCGCTCTGCGGCCTCCCCTGATAGCGCACTTCGCCTGCCTCCACCACCTCCAGCCCCGCCAGCGTTCGCAGCAGCACGCTCTTGCCCGCTCCCGAAGGCCCGACCACCGCGACGCTCTCGCCCGCCGCCACCGCACATGACCAGCCCCGCCACAGTTCCCGGTCCCCTACGCGGCGGGTCAGACCGAACGCTTCCAGCAGCATCATGCGGCGCCCCTCTTCTGGAACAGCACCCAATACAGCCCTGCCGTCCAAGCGATGCCCGCCCCCCAAGCTCCCAGCACATCCGACGGGTAATGCACGCCCAGGTACAGGCGGGAAAAGCCGACCAGCAGGGCATACACTACCGCGATAACCAGGACCGGCCAGCGCCAGCGGGTGGGCCAGGCCAGGAGGATCAGGGCCAGGCTGACGGACGCGGTGGAGTGCCCGCTCGGGAAGCCGAAATCCGTCTCAGGGGCCGGGGAGACCCACAGGTGCGGACGAACACGGTGAACGAGAGTCTTGATCACGAACATGAGGCCAGAAGCGCCCCCCACGGTCAGAATCAGGTACACGGCCCAGCGGTGATGGTGACGCCACCAGAACAGCGCGGCCAGCAGCAGGGTCACCACCGGCAACACTATGGGGCCGGCCAGGGTCGTGATGAACACCATCAGGTGATCGAGAGCAGGCGTCGCGAAGCGGTGGATGAACTCCAGGGTCGGCATGTCGAACGAGAATCCGCCTTCCTCCCAGACTTCCTGCGCGGTCTTGGCAAACATCGCCACGGGGATGCCTACGCCCAACAGCAGCGCAAGCAGCCAGGGGAAGCGGGCGATGAGCGAGCGAAGAAACGTCATAAGCGGTGATTGTCTCTCCCAAAGGTAGTGTTGGCGTATAGCATCAGAGGCCCTGAATCCACTTCCCTGAGCGGTAACGCCACCACAACGCCAGCGCCCGCAGGGCGTTGTCCAGCAGGATGGCGAGCCACACCCCGGCCAGACCAAGCCCCCACCGCACCCCCAGCAGGTACACGCCGACCGTCCGCACGCCCCAGATGCCCACCAGTGTCGTCCACATCGGAAAGCGGGTGTCGCCCCCAGCTTGCAGCGTCGCCGTCAAGGCCGTCACCACGCCCGTTGCAGGCTGGGTCAGCACGTCAATGCCGAGCGCCAGCACGATCAGGGCGACGACGTGCGCGTGGCTCGTGAAGAGGCTCGCGCCCCAGAAGGAGGCCACCCACGCCAGCAGCGCGAGGCCCGTCATAAAGGCCGACGACAGCCACACGCCGGACAGCGCATAGCGCCGCGCCTCCTCCTCCTCCTCTCCCGCACCGAGCCGCTGCCCCACCCGCGCACTGGTGGCCGCCGCGAGGCCAGTCCCAGTGACGGACGCAAACAGCGTGAAGTTGCCGGTCAGGGTATGGGCAGCGTAGACCTCCGTGCCCAGCCGCAGGATCAGCCCGAAGTACACGATCTGCCCGAACCGCATCGCCAACCGTTCCAGGGCACTTGGAACGCCCAGCCGGGCCATGCGTCGGAGGACGCTCCCATCCGGCCCGGCTCCCCGCCAGGAGGAAGGCAACGCCCCCACTCGCCGCAGCCGCCCAAGCAGCAGCGCCGCGCCGAGCAGCCGGGCGAGGACGGTGGCCACGCCCGCACCCACCAGACCCAGGCCGCTGAACCCCAGGCCGAAGATCAGCAGCGGGTCCAGCACGAGATGCGCGGCGTTCATCCACAGGCCCGCCTTCAAGGCGGCCCGCGTATCTCCAGCGCCTCGCAACACCGCGCCCGCCGCATACATCACCGCCATCACCGCTGAAGGCACGGCCACGATGCGAAAGTACGTTTCCCCAGCGGCCCGAACTTCAGGAGCTGCCCCCATGACCGTCAGCAGTGGTCCTGCCAGCATCAGGGCGAGCAGGCCACAGACCAGCCCGACGGCCACGGCCAGCCACAACGCCTGCACGGTGGCCCGCTGGAAGGCCGCCGCATCCTTCGCGCCGGTCGCGCGGGCGCTGAACGTCCCCGAGGCCGTGGCGACGGCGAGGAACACCGCGAAGAACACCTGAAGCAGGGCGTCCGACACGCCGACGGCGGCCACTGCCCCCAGTCCCAGGCGGGAGACAAAGAAGGAGTCCGCGAAGCCCACCGCGCTCTGGAGCAGGTTCTCGGTGATGGCGGGCCAGGCGAGCAGCAGCAGGTCCCGCGTCACCGAGACGGGGGGCGCCGCCTGCCCGCTGTTCACCTGGCGCTCCAGTTCGCTCATGCTCAGACCCTCAAGACCGGAGCCGCCACCAGACGTATCGGCCGACCAGCCCGACCACGTTGAGCCACAGCAGGACGATCACCACAGCCCCAACGATGCTGGTGGGGCGGTCCTTTCGGTCCAGCGCCTCCGCGCGCTCCTGGGCCTCGGCCATGATGGGCGGGGGAATTAGGCGCAGGGCCAACGTGATGCCCAGGGGGAGCAGAATGGCATCATCCAGCAGGCCCAAGACGAGAATGAAGTCGGGAATCAGGTCAATAGGGCTGAAGGCATAGGCGAGCACGAGGGCGGCCCAGGCGCGGGCATACCAGGGCGTGCGGGGATCGCGGTAAGCGAGATAGAGCGCGAGAAGCTGACGCTTGATACCGCGCGCCCAGGTTTTCAGAGCTTGAATCACGAAGTCACCTGTGAGAGAGGAAATCGTCGAATGGATATCAGGGATACTGAGCGAAACCAGACCGACCACCTCTACGAGGGGGAGGCCAGAACTTCGGCGTCCCCCAGCGTCACCAGCCGGTTGGGCAGGCCCTCCTCCAGCAGTTCCGCCAGGAAGGCCAGCAGACGCGGTTCACTATCCACCAGTTCCACCAGCACCGGCTGATGGTCGGTGTGGACTTCCAGCACGGAGAGGAAGGTGTCCACGCCATGTCGCCCGAAGCCCACCATGCCCCGCAACACCGTCGCTCCGGCCAGCCCGGCCCGGTGCGCGGCCTCGACCACGCTGTCCGCCAGAGACTGCCCGCCCCATCGGTCGCCTGCCAGGGTGTAGAAGCGCAACACACGGACCTGACCGTGCAGATGGACTTCAGAGGCCATGTGTTCCTCCTGGTCGCGCCAGCATCTGTACCCGTTCCCGGGTCACCAGGCTCCCGCTGATCTGGTCCAACAATGCCCACACCTGCGGCACAAACGCCGCGATGCGCTCGGGCACGTCCACGAACTCCACCACCACCGGCTGGTCACTGGACAGCCGGAAGAGATGAGGCCGGTGGATGACCGACCTCGCCCCGAAGCCCACACTGCCCTGAATGACGGTTCCCCCCGCCAGACCCGCACGGTGGGCGGCTTGCAGCAGGGCCTCACTGGCAACGTTGCCGCCGACATGATCAGACGTGCCCAGAAAGACACGCAGCCGTTCCGCTTCCCGCCACTCGATCTTCATGCGCCACCCCCCAGACGTTCGGCCAAGGCCCTGCCCAACAGAACGGCCCCATAGCCCAGCACCAGGTTGCCCAGGACATACAGGCTGGCGCGTACCGCTTCCCCCTCGCGCACCATCAGGTCGCTTTCCCAGGTGAAGGTGGAGAAGGTGGTCAGAGCACCGATGAAGCCCGTGCCAATCGCTAACCGCCAGGCCGGAGACACAAGGCCGCGCAGGGCCAATGTGGTGATGAGCGCGAGCAGGAACGACCCCACCACATTCACGAGCAATGTGGCGAGGGGAAAGTTTCCCCAGGCCGTGTTGGCGAGCCGCCCCGCCACCAGCAGGCTGACGCCATAACGAGAAAGGGCACCTAAAGCGCCACCGACCGCGATTCCGAACCAAAACGGCATACGACCCCCCAGCGTCCTGGGAAGGTAGGCATAATCAGCCGGACGCGGGGCGGTTCAAGGCGCATGCCATCGCCTGTAACCGCAGGGTAACACAGCCTGTCGGAGAACCCAGAGGCAGCGCCTCAGTCCAGGACCCAGACGTAAGCTTCAAGCACCTCGCGTTGGCGCCGCACCTGCTGAGGGTGAGGTCGGCGTGTGTTCACAGCGGGTTCTGGGTGAGCTGGGGGATCGTCAGCAGGAAGTTGGGGGTCCCACAGACCTGGCCTGCCACCCGTTCTATGAAGCTCTTGTGCTGCCATCCCCCGGCTCAGTCCACTGCGTGCAGTAGCCCAGGTGCCGGAGCGGTGCCAGACGGTGGAGGAACGCCTGCTATACCGGACCTCAACCTTCCAGAACGAGGCTGAAGGCATGAACAGAATCATCCTGTTTGCCAGCCTAACGGTCACTGTGTCTGTCGCCCTGGGGAGTTGGGCTGCGAACCGGGCGGCCTTGCCCTGGGCACTCCGGGCGGTCCACCGGCCTTCCGGCGAGATGTTCGCCTCGGCCCACCCCATTACGGTGGCTATCCTCGATACCGGCATGTCGGAGCAGCCTGCTCTGGACAGCGTCCAACGGGCGGGCGACAGCTTCGTGTCAGGCCCAGCCGGGGGACGCGCCGCCTCTGCACGCGCTTCCTGGGCTATCACGGCACAGCGGTCGCCGGGATCGTTCACAGCGTGAACCTGCGGGCCATCCTCCTGCATGTCCGCGTGGTCAGCCGCCTGAACAGGCTCTCTCTGCGGGATGCCGTGGACGCTCTACGCTGGGCCGCCGGGCTGACGGTGCCCGGCACGCCGCCCAACCGTTTCCCGGCCCGCGTCATCAACGCCTCGTTCACCCTGAACAGTGTTCCGAAGACCGGCTGTGCCCCCGCGATGCAACGTGCCGTCGATGAGGTTCTGGCGCGCGGCAGCGTCATCGTGGTTTCGGCGGGCAACAGGAACGCCCCGGCAGTCCTCAATACCCCGGCGGGCTGCCGGGGCGTGATCACGGTGGCGCCCACCGATGAACAGAACCGCCGTGCCCCCTACTCCAACTGGGGCGCAGCGGTGGCCCTGGCGGCACCGGGCGGCACAGCAGGCGAACAGGTAGAGGTGCTGCGCCCCGGCGGTGGAGAAGCCGAACGCATGGGCACCAGCTTTGCCGCGCCTCTGGTCAGCGGCGCCGCGAGTCTGCTGCTCGCCGAACGGCCAGCCCTCAGCCCCGCCGCTGTGGCGACGATTCTGGAGCGCACCGCCCAGCCCTTCCCAGGAGGACAGTGTGATCGCCTGCGGGCACGTTCATGCGGAGCAGGGGTCCTCGACGTGGCCGCCGCCGTCCAGGCCGCCCGAACCTGGGCGGGCCGTTGGCCTTGGCCAGCCAACGCTGACGGTGAGCCGCGAAGCTTCTGGCCGCCGTGCTGCTCGCAGCGCTGACCAGGTAGAGGCTCCGCCCAAAGACGTAAAGCTCCGGCACTTCGGGTCAACTCCACGTCTGCCCCTCAGCGGTAGTTGCCGGTATGCCCCAGCGAGTAGCGCCCCGGTTGCGGGAAGAAGGTCAGGCCGTGCGGCCCCCGCCCCACCCGCACCTTGCGGACCAGCTTGCCACTGCGGGTGTCGAACACGTAGACGACGTTGCTGTAGCGCCCGGAGAGCCAGAGCTGCTTCCCGTCCGCCGAGACGCTGCCCATATCGGGGCTGCCGCCCCCCGGAATCCGCCACTTGCCCGTCACCTTGCGGGTGGCGAAGTTCAGCACGCTCACGCTGCCCTCGCCCCGGTTGGAGACGAAGAGCCGCGCCCCGTCCCGGCTGGGATACAGGCCGTGCGCGCCCTTTCCAGTGGGGACGAAGCCGAGCTTGCGCGGCGTGGGGCCACTGCCGCCAATCAGGTACAGTCCGTTTTTCATCATGTCGGCCACGTAGTACACCTGGCCGTCGGGCGAAATTCGTACGTCCTGCGGCATCCCGCCCACGTGCAGCTTGCCCGTCACCTTGCGGGCTGTCAGGTCCAGCTTGAGCAGGTCCCCGCTGAATTCGCACGCCGCCAGCACATGCTGTCCGTCCGGGCTGAAGTCCAGGTGGTTGACGCCCTCGCAGGGTACGGAGATGCTGAAGACGGGCCGCATGGTCTTCGCGTCGCGGAAGTCCAGTCGGCGCTCGTTCTCGGCCACGACCAGGGCATAGCGCCCGTCGGGCGTGAAGTAGAGGTTGTAGGGGTCCGGCGTGGGCACTGGCTGGCCGGGCTTGCCCGTGCGCGGATCGATGGGCGTCAGGGACGTCCGCCCCTGGTCGCTCGCCACCCACAGCGTCTTCAGGTCGTGCGAGGCCACCACGTGCTGCGGCTCGCGGTCCACCGGGAAGGTGCGAATCACCTTGAAGGTGACGGGGTCGATCACGCTCACCGTGTTGTCCTTGCCGTTGGGGACGTACACGCGCGCCGGGATGCCCCTCACCGCCGGGCTGAACATTCCCGCGTGGGTGTGCGCGTAGATGGACACGGCGGACGCCGGGCTGCTCAGCAGCAGCAGACCTAGCAGCGGTTTCATGGGATCACCCTCACCAAATGCAGCTTGGCTTCCTGAAGCTTGTGCTGGTGAATCAGGGCGTGCACCTTCCGCAAGGGGGTTCCTGCGGGGACACCGAGTGAGGGCACGTCCAGGGCATAGACATCGACGTAGATGTCGTGCCGCCCCCTGGCGCAGATGGCAGTGTAGCCCGGCTGTCCCGCGTCGTTGGTCGCGGCTTTTCCGCCCCCTGCCCGGAGGCGTGAAGCGTTCTGCGCGTCCAGCCGGGTGGTCTTGACCGGCAGGTCGAACACCAGCCAGCGGCCACTCAGCTTGCCGGGCCTCTGATCCCACAGCAGCACGGCCAGGCTCCGGGTGCCGGGTGGCGGCGGACCAAAGGTCAGGACTGGGGTGGAGGTCGCGTGACAGGCCAGCGCCGGGTCATTCGGGGACAGGGTGACACTGAACGGGACAGCCTGGGCGGGAGACGGGCCGAGGAGGGCGGCTAGGAGCAGCAGTGGTTTGAGGATCAGCATAGGGGTGCCTCTTCGTCCGTTCGGGAACCGGGAGCGCCGGGCAGGTGGAACGTTGAACCCTCCCCGGCGCATTCATCAGGCGGCACGCAGCACCTCGGTGACGTTGTGCCCGGAAGCTCGGCGGGCGAAGGCCAAGGCCAGCACCGTGGAGAGCAGCCCGGCCACCAGCAGGCCCAGCAGGTAGAGCCAGGGCAGCAGCATGTGTTCGGGCGGCGGGTCGAACACGCCTTGCAGCAGCTTGATCAGGGTCTGGGCGACCGCGAGGCCGATGACCAGCCCGAACAGTCCCCCGAAACCCACCACCGCCAGCGCCTCGCCGTTCAGGAACGCGCCGAGCTGACGAGGACGCGCCCCAAGAGCATTCAGGACCGTGAAAGTGCGTCGGCGCTCGGCGAGGCCCAGGGCCAGCACCAGCCCGGTGGAGGCGGCCAGCAGCAGCACCGCGAAGGCCAGTTCGATGCGGGCCAGACCCGCGAGGTTCACGGCGGTCAGGCCGGACGCGATCTGGCTGCGGACGGTGGCGAGGTCCGTCACCTGCACGCCGGGCAGAGCGGCGGTCGCCCGCTGAGCCGCCCGCACCACGGCCTCCGGCTTGCCGCTGACCTTCAGCAGCGCGACCTCCGCCGCACCGTTCCCGGTCATCCGCGTGAGGTAGCCCGCGTTGGCGACCAGGAAGGAGTCCTTGGGGGCCGTGGGGAACTCGCGCACCACGCCCACGAAGGTGAAGGGCACGACCTGATACTGGTGCGTCCGGGCATTCAGCAGACGGAGGCGCAGCGGGTCGCCCAGCGAAAGCTGGTAGTCGTTCACCGTTTCCTGCGACACGAAGATCGCGTCCGGCCGGGCCTGAAGTTTCGCGAGGGCCTGCGCTGCGGTCAGGTCCTTGAAGTACGTGTTCGAGAGGTGACTCACGTCAGTGAAGTGCCGGGCGTCGATGCCGAAGAGGTCCTGAAGGTCGGCACCGACATACGCGAAGCGGTGGATCAGGGGCTGGACGTCGGCCACCCCCGGCAAGCTCTTCAGCATAGCCAGGTGGTTTCCTGCGGGTGCATTCGCATTCCCGGTGACCGTGACATCTGCCCCGTTGGTCAGCACCGCGTCCACCCGCGCCTGATCGTTGTAGGTGGTGTTGAAGATCGAGGTGGATACGGCGAAGGCCGTGGCGAGGGCGACCAGCGCCGCGCCGCGCTGGAGCAGCGGGCGCTGCCGACTCAGCGAGGCCGCGACCACGCCGGAAAGGGAGCCGGTCAGGGGACGCAGCAACCCGGTCAACAGGTTCTTCGAGAGCAGCAGGCCCATCAGGCGCAGGGCGAGCAGCGTGCCGCCCAGCCACAGGGCCAGCGGGGCCACGAAGGCTTCGAGTTGCAGGCTGGCCCTGGCGACGCCTTCGGGGGCGAGGACCAGTTGGTACCCGCTGGCCGCGCTGCGCCAGAACACCAGCCCCGCGAGCGCCAGCAGCCACACGTCCAGATACAGGCGTTGCCAGAGCGGTGTCCCCGCCCGGCCCACGGCTTGCCGCTGCGCCACGACGCTCGCGCTTCTCACGGCCCGCAGGGTGGGCAGCAGCACCGCAAAGAAGGCCAGCCCCAGGCCTGCCAGCGCCGGAAGCAGCGCGTCGAGCGGGCGGAAGGCCAGGCCCCCGCTGAGATGCGGCGCGATCACGGCGGCCAGCGCCAGGCCGAGGAGTGTACCGATACCTCCGACCGTCAGGGCTTCCGCCGCCCCCAGGCGCACCACCGCCCGTTCGGACGCGCCACGCACACGCAGCAGCGCCGCTTCCTGCTGCCGCTGCGCGGCGCTCGCCCCGGCGACCGTCAGGGTCAGCGCGGCGGCCAGGACCCCTCCCGGCAGCCCCAGGAAGAGGAACAGCGCCTCGGCGTACAGGGCGTCCTCGCGGGCGCCGTCCAGCTTGACGGCGAGGTTGTTGCCGACCACGGCCGAGCCGGAGAGCCGCGCCTCGACGTTGTTGGCCAGGGCCGTGACCTGGGCGAAGGCCTGACCGGGGTCGGTGGGCAGCGCCCGATTCAGCCGCACGTGGAGTTGCTCGCGCACGGTGTCCGGGCGTGCGGCCTTCTGCGGAGCAAACAGCGTGTCCCACTGGGCGCGGGGCAGCAGCAGCACGTTGTCCGGCGGGGCCTGCGGGGCCAGACCTTTGGGCGCACCGACGGCCTGAAACAGCGAGTCGGCTTCTGGCAGGTCCACGATGCCCGCCACCTTGACCGCGGCGGGCGGCGCTCCATAACGCAGGATGTTCACCGTATCCCCCACCGCCGCGTGCAGGTTCGCCGCCGTCTGCTGGGACAGCAGCGCACCGTCTGCCGCGCCGATCAACGGGCGAAGCTCGGCAGGAAACTGCTTGCGGTAGCCGTCCGGCAGGCCCAGCACCTTGCCCGCCCCGGTGGTCTGCACGGTGCCCCCCGTGCTGGCCGTGAAGCCCGCCACGTCCGCGTAACCGACCGGGAGGAGGGTCTTGACCGGGGTGGCCGACCGGATCGCCCGCGCAGCTTCCTGACGGGTGGTCCCCGGCCCCAACAGCACCTGCCAGTCCACCGGGACGGACTGGACCGCCCGGCGGGTCATGTGGGCGCGGCCCGCCGAGACAAAGGCCAGCAGCAGCGCGAGAAAGGCGACGGTGAGCGCGACCCCCGCCGCACTGCCCCAGATTCGCAGGGGACGGCGCGCGAGCAGGCCCTGAAGCCAGACCCGGTTCATGAGGCTTCCTCCTGCCTGCGGGTGACCGAGACGAGCTGCCCGTCCTGCATCCGCCAGATCGTGTCCAGGCGGCGGGCCACGTCGGGGTCGTGGGTGGCCATCACCAGCGCCGCGTTCGGGTCAAGAGCGGTGAGCAGCACGTCCAGCAGGTGCTGGGCGGTCGCGGAGTCGAGTTGCCCGGTGGGTTCGTCGGCCAGGATCAGGCGGGGATGGGTGACCAGCGCGCGGGCCACCGCCACCCGCTGCGCCTGCCCGCCGGAAAGTTCCTCGGGGAGGTGGTCGGCCAGGGGCAACAGTTCCAGCCGCTCCAGCCAGGCGGCCGCTTCCTGCTGGGCCGCACCGGGCGTGTCCCCCTTCAGCAGCAGGGGCAGTGCAACGTTTTCCAGCGCGGTGAGGGGCGGGATCAGGCTCTGCGCCTGGAAGACGAAGGCGACCTTGCCGGGGCGCAGGTCCTGTCCGTCGCCCAGCGAGGGCCATGCGACGCTGCCGCTGGTGGGCGTGTCCAGACTGCCCAGCAGGTGCAGCAGGGTACTTTTCCCGCTGCCGGACGTGCCGAGAAGGGCGACGCGGTCCCCTGCCCGAATCTGAAGGGATACGTCGCGCACGGCGGTCACGGTCTGCCCGGCCACCTGGAACGCCCGCGTGACCTGCCGCGCTTCCACCAGGGGGAGTGCCGCAGGTGCGGCGAGGCGGAGTTGAATCCTGGGGAGTGCCCCTATTTCAGGCATCCTGCCACCTCCCGTCCTTCAGGCGCAGCATGCGAGTGGCGTGGGCGGCCAGGCGTGGGCTGTGCGTGGCGATCAGGGCGCAGTGCCCCGGCTGATGAACGAACGCCTCGATGACCTGCGCCACCTGCGCCTCGGTCAGGGCGTCCACCTCGGCGGTGGGTTCGTCGGCCAGCAGGAGCGCCGGGCCGTGCGCCAACGCCGCCGCGAGGGACACGCGGGCGGTCTCGCCGCCGGAGAGCTGACTGGGATAGGCCGCCAACTGTCCAGACAGGCCCAGTTGCCCCAGGAGTTCCCGCGCCCGGACCTCGTCGGGCTTGCCCAGGATGTGTCCGGTCAGCAGCACGTTCTCCAGCACGTTCAGGTGCGGGAGCAGGTTGCCGCTTTGCAGCATCACGCCCAGGTGTTCGGCCCGCAGCCGGGCACGCTGCACTTCCGGACGGCGCGAGAGGCGACGGGAGGCGACCTCCACCTGCCCCCCGTCCGGGTCATCCAGTCCGGCGAGGCAAGCCAGCAGGGTACTTTTCCCGCTGCCGCTGCTGCCCAGCAGCACGACCAGCTCGCCCGCCCGGACCTCCAGGCTGACCCCCCGCAGGGCGCGGGTCTCGTCGTCTCCCACGTGGTAGAAGCGGTAGACGTCTGTGGCTTGCAGCAGGGTCATGGCTTACCTCCACTGGATGGACTGGGCCATCTGCTTCCAGGCGTCCACGTTGTCCGCCCCCAGCGGCGCGGTGAAGCGCACCAGAAGCTGCTGCCCCTGCCGGGCGAGGACGTACAGGTCGTTCTCCATCGGGAGGCTCTTGCCCGTCACCGGGTTGGGCAGACCAGCAGACGTGAAGCGCGCCAGGACCGCCGGACCAGCGGGCAGACGGACCGCCTGGACCGAGGTGACCTTCAGGTTCGGGATGGCCTTTGCCAGTCCGGGTAGGGTCGAAGCTTTCACACCTGCGACCGTCGGCGTAGCTGCGGCCTTGCCGCTGGTCATCTCCACCGCACCGAGTTTGGACGTGAAGCTCACCTGCTGGCCCTGCTTACGGCGCGCCCAGCCCTCCGGAACGGTGAGGCTGTAGTGCCCCGCCGCGTCGGTGTATTGCACGAACGCCTGCGAGTCGGGAATATCCCCGACCGGATGGGTTTCCGGGGCCACCTGGGTTTGGGCGTAGGCCGGGCCGCCCCAGAAGACGGCGTTCAGGGCGAGCGCCAGCAGAACAGACTTGTTCATGGGACACCTCCGTCATGACCGTAGTCTTGTGGCGTATAACGCCGGTATAGCGAAAACAGCACCCGGCTCCCGAGGGTCAGGAACCGGGTGAAGCGAGGAGCTGCTGTTCTTCGTTACGCCGCCTCTGCGAGCGCGATCTGGTCTCGCCTGGTGGCCGTGAGATAGGCGACGATGGCAACTGACCCCACCAAGAAAATCAGGCTGGTGGTCGTGGTGCCCAGTCCAAGGCCACCAACATCCCGCCCCTGGGAGAGGTAATCCCCGATGGAGGCTCCCAGTGGCCGGGTCAGGATGTAGGCCAGCCAGAAGGTGAGGATGCCGTTCACTCCGAACAGCCGATGTGCCAGCGCGACCAGCGTGATCATGCTGCCGAAGATCAGCGCCGAGGGCAGGTAGCCCAGTTGGAGCTGCTCGGCTATCAGGTCCCCCGCCGCCGTTCCCAACGCGAAGGTGAACAGCACCGTCAGCCAGTAGAACGCCTCGCGCTTCGGCGTGAAGATGCTGTGAATCGAGAGTGTCCCCTCGCTGCGGTACCACACCAGGAAAGTGGCGATCAGGGCCGCGCTGAAGACGCCGGTGCTGACCCACAGGCCGACGCCGAAATTGTCGGTGAGGTTGTCGGTGATGAGCGTCCCCACCACGCTGATCAGCATCACGGCCAGCCAGTACACGGGGGGCACGTAGCGGCGCGTGCGGAATTGCCAGACGAGGGCCGCGATCAGCAGCGCGCTCATGATCAGCGTGGTGCCGGTCAGCCCGATGTGCAGTTTCATATTTAGATAGTCGGCGGCGGTTTCGCCAATCGTGGTACAGAAAATTTTGACGATCCAGAACAGGGCCGTGACCTCGGGCACTTTGCTCCAGAAGGTCCGGGCCGGGAGGGCCGCATCGGTGGTCAGGGTGGAGGTCATGCGGACGCCCTTTCAGTGGGGAGGCCGGGCGGAACGAAAAGGGAGCGTGGCCGCCCCCCTGGTTCTGCCTTCGCGGGAGGTTCAGAACGTGAGGCTGGCCTTGTTGCCCTGCCAGAGCCGGTGGCCGATCACCTTGATCTTGCGGGCAAAGTCGTTGCCGTCCTTGAAGGGCCGGTTGGCGATGATGTCCCTGGCGATGGTCGGAGAAACGCCCTTGAGGCAGGTGAGGTCGGCCGCGCTCGCCTTGTGCGCCCCTGGCTTACAGGGCCTGGGCACAACGGCTCATCCCACCCGTGGCCCTGGCAGGGGCCTTCCCGGTATGGCTGCTCTGGGCACCGGCCAGATCGGCAGAGGTGAGGGTGGCGGTGAGTAGGACAAAGTTCTTGCAACGGTTCATGGCGACCTCCAGCAGCGGTTCTTGCTCCCCTGTCCGGGGAAGCTGCGGCGCACTTTGAGGTGAAGAGGTTAAGGCGCGGTATAGCGCTCCAGGAGGGACCAACTGGCGGCCCCATTCCCCGGTTAAATCCGACATTACCTGTGCTGGACGGGGTTTATACCGTCCCTATACTGGATGCAGGCATCCTGGCCGCAGGTGAAGCACAGGGCCTCACCCCTTCAAGGAGAAGACCCATGAACAAGAACACTCGGAACATCCTGCTCGCCCTCGCCACCACCGCCGCCGTCGGCGTTCCGCTGGCCGGATATGCCTTCGCCCAGACCACCCCGGCCCAGAGCCACGCGGCCCAGACCCGCATGGCGCAGGGCCAGAACACACAGGACAACGATACGGAAACGCAGGACGATCAGACCCCGGCCTACCAGGGCAGCATCCAACTGCCTGCCGAGCAGCAGGGGACGGAACTGCCAGACGCTCAGGAAGAAGCTCAGCTCCGCGGCCTCGCCCGCATCACGCCCCAGCAGGCCGCTCAAGCGGCCCAGGCCGCCGTCCCCGGCACCGTCAGCAGTGTCAAGCTTGAAAACGAGAATGGCAGTCTGGTCTATGCGGTCGTGATTGCCCAGACCGAGGTGAAGGTGGACGCCGGGAATGGCCGGGTGCTGCATCAGGAACAGGCCGGACACGATGAGCAGGGAGGTGATCAGGAAGGCAGCCAGGACAGCGAAACCAATGACGGCCAGTAAGTGACCGTGAGCGCCGGGGGAGGTCCCCCGGCGCTCACCTTTGCTTCCGCCGCCACGCGCGCACTTCCGCGTCCGCCGCCCCGTCGCTCACCTCCGCGTAGCGCAGGGTGGTCTGGATGTGCCGATGACCAAGCCGTTTGCGGATCGTTCCGAGGCTCACCCCACCGTTCACGAGTTCCGTGGCATGGCTGTGGCGCAGTTGGTGCAGCGTGCAGGCCACCCCGGCCTGTCTGGCATACCCCTGCCAGCGCTCCTGGACCGACGCATAGCACATTGCCCCGCCCTTGCCGTTCTTGCGTGCCTGAAAGAGGTGTCCGTGGGTGTAAGGAAGCCCCCGGAGGTACTGGCGGAGGGCCGCCACGAGTTTGGGATCATCGAGCAGAATCGTCCGCTTGCGCCCTCCCTTCCCCAGAACTGTCAGGTGTTCATCACCTTTCGTGAGGTCAAGGTCCTCGATGTGCAGACCCAGCACCTCCCCGATCCGCAGCCCCATCTCGAACAGCAGGCGGAACAGCAAGCGGTCACGCGGTTGCTGGGTGGGAATCGTCACCAGAATCTGTT
The DNA here is from genome assembly GCF_039545055.1 of Deinococcus carri. Taxonomy (NCBI): domain Bacteria; kingdom Thermotogati; phylum Deinococcota; class Deinococci; order Deinococcales; family Deinococcaceae; genus Deinococcus; species Deinococcus carri. Next base: position 137,183 of record NZ_BAABRP010000002.1, on the reverse strand, counting down.
CCACCTCGGCCCGGCGCAGCCCCCTGGGATGTGGCTCGGGAACATGTACCCGCTCCAGGTTCCGCGCCACGTTGCGCGTTAGATGCCCATGAAGCTCCGCCCAGGCACAGAAGCGGCGGAGCGTGACCTGCTTGCGGCTGGCGGTCGCAGGCTTCCAGTGCGGGTGGGCCGCAAAGTACCGGGCGAGGGTGGCCTCATCAAGGGTGTCAGCTTGCAGCCAGGTGCTGAAGTGCCGCAGATCGGCGGCGTACGCGCGCCGGGTGTGGGGTGAGCGGTGTGCCGAGAGATCCTGCACAAAGGCAGCGATGAGGTCGGTCAGAACGGGGCGGGTCATCGCACATGCTCCATCCGGTGATAAGTGTGCTGCGCGGGTCATGGGTAGCTGGACTTCCGCCTTCAATTCTGCGCCCCTAACCAGGGGGAATCCAGCGATAACGATGCTTCTATCAGGATTTCTGCCCGTCACCCCCAAGGGCTGCTGTGCCGGTTGAGTTCTCCGGGGACGAGATACTCCAGCGGTACGGCCGGTATGCGGGCGAACCCAGCGAAGAACAGCTTCACCGCTACTTCTGCGTACGCTGGCGTAATCCGGCGGGGGGGCGGGTCTCCCGCAGCTTGCGTGCAGCGGGGTCAGGCGAGGAGGACGCGCTGCCGAAGCAGGTCGAATTTGGCTCGGCCGAACATCTGGCGCTTAATCAGCTTGAGCCGGTTCACCTGCCCCTCCGTCTGACCGTTGGTCCAGGGAGACTCGATGGTGCCACAAATGGCAGAGAAGTCGTTCTGGAAGCTGCGCGCCAGGCGTTGCAGGTCAGGCAGCCCCGTGGCCTGTGCCTTTTCGATCCATGAGGTCAGGAGCGCAGCTCCTGACCTCGGCGCTTCTCTCAGCCACCCCAGGACGTCCTGGACCAACTGGTAGATTTCCTGCCCGCGTGGAACCCGATCCAACACCGTTTGCAGCCGGTGGGTCTCGGTTTCCGAGCGTTGGTCCGGCCGCCTGGTGAACCACCACGCCACCTGAGCAGGACCCAGCCGCTTCTCCCGGGGCAGGCCCAGCCCCTGCTGATCAGCAATGGACGGTGGTTCATGCCCTTCCCGAAGCCACGCCACGTAGGAGGAGATCCCGCTGAACGCACCCCGATACCCTTGCTCCACCACTTCATGGAAAAGCTGGGTCACAGTCCACTCCGGTTCGGCCATCCGGCCACGGATGTATGCCGCATACGGTGTGATGCTGCTAGGTGGAGTCTTCCGCGTCAGCTTCCCCTCGTACTGGAGCCATTCGGTCACCGTGCTGCGGGCCACCCCCACCTGGCGGGCAATGGCCTTGTAGCTTTGGCCCCTGTCACGCAACGTGACGGCCTGTTCATACCGGGCCTGTCGGTGTTGCCGTTTGGTCACCGTCAGTTCGACGCGTTCCCGGTTGGTCGAGGGGCGTTTCGTGGGGAGACGCTGGAGCGGCCCGCTCGCCCCTTCACCCTGTGCCGGGTCTAACGGCGAGGTGAGGTGGACACGCTGTGGCCGTAACCAAGCCTCGACCGCGTCCCGAACATTGCCAATCAGGTGGAACCGGTCCGCGATCTGTTGGGCTTCCGGCGCGCCGGAAGCCGCTCCACGGGCATATTCTCCCGCCCGGTCGCGGCAGATGATCTTCACCCCCGGGTGTGCTCTCAGCCAGGTGGCGAGGGTGTCGCCCTGGCGGTCCGGCAGCAGGTCCACGACCTGGTGGCGCTCCAGGTCGATCAACAGGGTGCCATACGTTTTTCGACGACGGAGGGCGAAGTCGTCCACCCCCAGCACCGTCGGGGTCTCGGCGGGGAGGAGCGGGGCGCGGCGAACCAGCCGCAGCAGGGTATCGGCACTGGTGGGTTCGTCGAGGTGGGCCAGGAGCCGGTGTCCAGCTTCACCACCAAGACTGAGGGCCACACGGCCCTGCTGCTGTGCGAGGCGACAGGTGCGCTGTGCACGGGGTTCGAGCCAGCCCGGCCAGGTTTCTGCGAAGGTCGTGTGGGGGCAGCTCGGATTCCGGCAACGGAACCGCCGGGTTTGCACCAAGAGGGTCACGCCACGCTGGCCCAGGGCGGTGTCGTGGGGATGCCGGACGTAGCGGCTGTGAACGTGGGAGCTGTACTGCTGACAGGAGGGACAGGCCGCCGCAGGACGCTGATCCTGCACCAGCAGGATCA
>NZ_BAABRP010000002.1:115000-130000 GCF_039545055.1 Deinococcus carri | reverse complement strand
TGACACACCCCCTACGCTGGTTGAATCCGGCATCCCCAGCCGCGGACGGGACTCCCCTGGTCATCCTGCAAGGATGACCAGAAAGCGAGCGTCCATGCGGAAAATCAGGGAAGTCTTGCGGTTGAAACTGGAACTGAACCTCAGTGACCGCCTCGTCGGACAAAGCGTCCAGCTTGCCCGCAGCACCGTGCAGGATTACGTGGCGCGTGCCCAGCAAGCGGGACTGAGCTGGCCCCTCCCCCCAGAGCTGGACGATGTCCAGCTCGAAGCGCTGCTGTTTCGCACCCACGAACAGGCCGCTGTGAGTGCGGCCCACCAGCCCGACTGGGCCGTCCTCGACCGGGAACTGAGGCGCAAAGGCGTCACCCGCCAACTGCTGTGGGAAGAGTACCGTCGGCAGCACCCGGACGGCTGGCAGTACGCGACCTTCAACGAGAACTACCGGAAATGGAAGGTCACGACGGGCCTGACCATGCGGCAGACCCACCGGGCCGGTGAAAAGCTCTTCGTCGATTACGCCGGGTTGACCTTGGCGCTGACCGATCCCAGGAGTGGCACCGTCCAGGCTGGGCAGGTCTTCGTCGCCACCCTGGGGGCCAGCGAGTACACCTACGCCGAGGTCACCCGAACTCAGGGCGTGCACGACTGGATCGGGTCGCATCTCCGGGCGCTGGACTTTTTCGGTGGCGTGCCCGAGATCATCGTCCCGGACAACCTCAAGGCTGGCGTGACCCACGCCAGCCGTTACGAACCCGAGATCAACCGCACCTACCAGGAGTTCGCGCAGCACTACGACGTGGCCGTCATCCCGGCGCGGGTCCGCAAGCCCAAGGACAAGGCCCTGGTGGAAGTGCATGTGCAGATCGTGGAACGCCGCATCCTCGCCCCCCTGCGCGACCGGGTGTTCTTCAGCCTGCCCGAGGCGAACGAGGCGGTTCGGGAGTTGCTGGAGGCCCTGAATCGGCAGCCCTTTCAGAAACGGCCCGGGAGTCGCCGCAGTGAGTTCGAAGCCCTGGATCAACCCGTGCTGCGCCCCTTGCCCGCCCAGCCCTTTGAAGTGGCCGAGTGGAAGCACACCACGGTCGGGCTGGACTACCACGTCGTCGTGCAGGGGCACGCGTACAGCGTGCCCCACCAGTACGCCAAGACCCGCGTGGACATCCGCCTCACCGCCCGGTTGGTCGAGATCTACCGTTCAGGACAGCGGATCGCCGTCCACCACCGCGTTCCCGGGACACTGACCCGACAGCAGACCACGATGCCCGACCACATGCCCGCCCATCACCGGCATTACCGTGAGGTCGGCCCGGAACAGCTCACCCAGCAAGCCCAGCAGGTCGGGGAGGCGACGGCGGCCCTGGTACGCGCCATCTTCGACGGGAACCAACATCCTGAACAGAAAAAGCGTGTCGTGACGGGTCTGCTTCGTCTTCACCGGGAGTACGGGGAGCGGCTGGAAGCGGCCTGTCGGCGGGCCCTGGCTCTGCAAGCGCACAGCTTGCAGAGCGTGAAGTCCATCCTGAAACACCGCCTGGACGAAGCCGAACTCCCGGGCAACTCCATCGAACTTCCCGTGGCCCAGCACAGCAACCTGCGTGGCCCCGGGTATTTCGCCGAGATCGACGAACCGGGTGCCGAGCGCACCCTGAATTGAGGTTGAGATGCTGCCACATCCCGTCATTCAACACCTGCGCGCCCTGAAACTCGATGGTATGGCGCTCGCCCTGCAAGAACAGCAGGAACAACCCGGTCTGCGTGAGTTGAGCTTCGAGGAACGGCTCACCTTGCTGGTGGACCGGGAACGGGCCTGTCGGGACACTCGGGGCCTCCAGCGCCGCCTGTCGGCGGCGCGCCTGAAGGTCGAGGCCAGCCTGGAAGAGGTCGACACGAAACACCCGAGAGGACTGGACGCCCGGTTGCTGCGTTCGCTGGCTCAGGGGCAGTGGATCGCCGAGAAACGGGGGGTCATCATCACCGGCCCCACCGGCGTCGGGAAGACCTTCATCGGATGTGCCCTGGCCCATCAGGCGTGCCGTCAGGGCTTCACGGCGTTGTACGCGCAGACCGGGCGACTGTTACAGGAACTGACCCTGGCGAAAGGGGATGGACGGTATTTGAAGCTCCTGGCGAGCATCGCCAGGGTGAGTGTCCTGATTCTGGACGACTGGGGGCTGGACGTGCCCACGGCGGAAGGGCGCCGGATTCTGCTGGAGATCCTGGATGATCGCTATGAACGGGCGTCCACGATCATCACCAGCCAGTTCCCGACTTCGGCCTGGCATGCCAACCTGGGTGACCCCACCCTGGCGGACGCGATCTTGGATCGCGTCCTGCACCATGCCTACCGCAGCGAACTCCAGGGAGAAAGCCTCAGGAAGAAGGGCAGGAAGTTGACCCCGGAAACGGTCAGCCTTTCATAATGGGAGCAGCTCGTCCGCTGGCTGGAAGGGTGCCGGATAACTCCATTCTTGGGAGGGTCTCCCGCAGCTTGCGTGCAACGGGGTCGGGCGGGCTGAAACTGGGACATGAACCTCCCACTTTTCCCTGAGACATGGCAGGTGCTCGATTCGCAGGTAGAGGGCGCGCGGCTGATCCTGCTGGTGCAGGATCAGCGTTCTGCGGCGGCCTGTCCCTCCTGTCAGCAGCACAGCTCACACGTTCACAGCCACTATGTTCGGCATCCCCACGACACGGCCCTGGGTCAGCGGGGCGTGACCTTGCTGTTGCGGACCCGGCGGTTCCGTTGCCTGAATCCCGACTGTCCCCATACGACCTTCGCTGAAACCTGGCTGGGTTGGCTGGAACCCCGCGCACAACGCACCTGTCGCCTCGCCGAGAAACAAGGTCGTGTGGCGCTCAGTCTTGGAGGGGAAGCCGGCCACCGGCTCCTGGCCAAACTCTGCGAACCCACCAGTGCCGATACCCTGCTGCGACTGGTTCGCCGCACCCCTCTTCCCCCTGCCGAGACCCCCACGGTGCTAGGCGTGGACGACTTCGCCCTCCGACGACGCAAAACGTACGGCACCCTCCTGATTGATCTGGAGCGCCACCACGTCGTTGACCTGCTCCCGGACCGCCAGGGTGACACCCTGGCAGCGTGGCTGAAGGCACACCCAGGCGTGAAGATCATCTGCCGCGACCGGGCGGGAGAGTATGCCCGTGGCGCGGCTTCCGGCGCGCCGGAAGCCCAACAGATCGCGGATCGGTTCCACCTGATCGGCAATGTTCGGGATGCCGTTGAGATCTGGTTACGGCAACAGCGTGCCCACCTCACCTCGCGGCTGGAACCGGCGCAGAGTGAGCGAGTGGACGTGCAGCTTCCGCCTTCCCCCCCAGAACGTCCCTCGACCACCCGGAAACGCCTCGAACTCACCGTGGCCAAACGGCAACAACGCCAGGCACGGTATGAACAGGCGGTCAAGTTGCGTGAACAGGGACAGAGCTACCGGGCTATCGCCCGCCAGGTCGGTGTGGCCCGCAGCACCGTGACCGAATGGCTCCAACACGAGGGCGAGCTGACGCGTAAAACGCCGCCTAGCAGCATCACACCGTATGCGGGGTACATCCGTGGCCGTATGGCGGAGCCGGAGTGGAATGTCACTCGGATTTTTCACGAGGTCGTCGAGCAAGGGTACCGGGGCGCGTTCAGTGGGGTCTCGTCTTACGTGCTGTGGCTCAAGGAAGGGCATGAACCACCCTCAATAGCGGATCAGAAGGGGACGGGTCTGCCCCAGGAGAAGCGGCTCAGTCCCGTCCAGGTGGCCTGGCTGTTCACCATGCGCTCGGATCAGCGCTCAGAGACGGAGACCCGCAGGTTGCAAGCGGTGTTAGATCAGGTGCCGCGAGGACAGGAGATCTACCAGTTGGTGCAGGACCTACTGGGCTGGCTGAGAGAAGCGCCGAGGTCAGGAGCCTCGCTCCTGACCTCATGGATCGAGAAGGCACAGGCCACTGGATTACCTGACCTCCAGCGGTTGGCACGAAGCTTCCAGAACGACTTTTCGGCCATTTGTGGCGCCATAGAGTCCCCCTGGAGCAACGGTCAGACGGAGGGGCAGGTGAACCGACTCAAGATGATCAAGCGCCAGATGTTTGGCCGGGCCAAATTCGACCTGCTCCGGCAGCGCGTCCTCCTCGCCTGACCCCGCTGCACGCAAGCTGCGGGAGACCCGGCGGGCCGGATTAGCTAGTGTACGCAACTTTACGTGCGGCCGTTCGGGGTGCCCCTAGCCGAGTTCGTGCGTGGTGCCCTCAGCAGCCGTCTGGTGATCTGGCCCAAGGGCCCTGGCCCCGCTCGCCTGGGAGTCACCACGGCGGGCCTGACCTGCTGGCGCTGCAAGCGGGACACACAGGTGATCGTGACGGTCCATGTCGCCCACCCCAGGCACGACGAGGTGTGCTTCTCCCTGAGCTGGGATGAGGGCGGGGTCTGGGGGGATGGGTCGCCCGTCAAGCAGCTCCTCGCGCGCCTGCTGACGCCCGAAGTCCGCGGCCCACTGAACCTGGGGGCCATCAAGCCTCGCTTCAGCAAGACGGTCGGCGGGATGTACCTCAGCCAGGGCTGCACCCGGTGTGACGCGCTCCAGGGTGACTACTTCATCATGGAACTGCGCCACGAGGCCTTCTACGACGGGCAGGCCAGGGCACCGAGCGTGTGGCTGCCCTTTACGCTGGACCAGTCGCTGCTCCAGACCGGACAGGAGTGGCACTTTCTCCCAGCAGTCCCTTCTTCCTGAGGGAACAGAAACGCCGCGCGCCGAGCTGCCACGTTACACGGGGCGCTTTTGGCGGAAGCGTGTCAACACACTCTCCCGCATTGAGGCAAAGTCGTCATGGATTTCTGCCACCTCGCGGTCCGCCGTCAGTTCACGGGTTTCCTTGAACGTGCGGTTGGGAGCACGGCGTTTGGGGCCCCAATAGGGCTGAGGCCGAATTTCATTTGGGATAGAGACGTTCTCTTCAAAGCTGTCCACATTCCCATCCACCAGGTCCTCTCCCACCTCGACCCATGCGTGAAGCATCACATGCTTGGTGCCATGCATCTTGTACGTGGCCTCTCCAATCACCACTCTGGCCGTGATACCCAATTCCGCCAACATTGCCCGGGCATAAACCGCGAAGGTCACACATTGATCGTTTCGGCTTAATTCACAGTGCTGGTCCGCTGCTTCTGCCGCCAGGTCCAGAATCAATTTCCGTACCGGCAGTGGAGGCTGGTCACCAATGCTTGTCAACACGTCCGACGGCTTGGGACGAGTGTTACTCACACGTTGAGCCGCGATACGGTCCTTAAGTTCCTGCTGCCGTTTCATGAGACGCCGTAAGGCTGTGGGGCTGAGCTTCGCCATGAAGCGCTCAATCTGCCGTGCGGGACCGTCAGGACCAAAAGGACCATACTGGGCATAAATGTCGTCTACATACGTCACCGTAGTAGAGTAGTGCCCAAGCACCCGTTTAGCTCGACAAGCGCGGCAGCGAAGGGTTTACCGGATGACCGTGACCTCAACGCTGAGACTCACGTTGTTCCAGGCCCGGTCCGTCGTCAGGACCGGCACGCCCAATCGTTGCCCCAGCGTGAGGCAGTAACGGTCGCCAAGGGAGAGTCCAGCGCTGCGGGTGGTCGGGTACAGGTTGGCCACCGCTTCCGCGTCCTGGGACTGTCCTGGGTCCACGGTCAGGAGCTGGCCCAGGATGCCGCGCTCGGTGAGCTGCCGGGCCACGTCGGTTGGTGCTGCGCCTCGGCTGGCCAGCTTGGTCAGGACTTCAGCCCAGTTCACCGTGTGGATGGTCGTGCCGTGGTTCAAGGCTGTGTCCACTCGTTCGGAGCCAGGTTCTCCCTGAAGCCAGGCGAGCAGGGCGGAAGCGTCAAGGACCGTACTCATTCCCGTGCTGCCTCGTCGTGCCGTTCCTGCACCAGCTCATCAGCCAGGGAAACGCCGTCAGGAACCAGATAGGCGAACATCCCACGTGTGGAGGTCACCGCGTGCCCTGCTGTCACCAGCTCAGCTTTGCCCTTCTCAGTTACACGGGCAATTAGTCGCTCACCTGGCTCTATTCCCATGCTCTGACGGAAAGCCACGGGGAGAAACACTCGCCCGTTCTCCTTCACTTCCAATGTAAATGCCTCTTTTGCGGACATGGTGCAACTTTACCACTCTTGCCGCTCCCATCCTCCTTGCCCCTGGTTTTGAACTACCTATAATGGCGCTTCGACCAAGATAAAAAGGGGAGAGGACGGCCGAGGTGGTCCAGGTGTGTTCAGGCACATAAGCCCTACCGCAACGTGAGGCTCGGCTGGAGCAGCAGCCCCAGCGCGTCCTCACCACAAGCCGCCTGTGGGTTCTCCAGCTCTCGCAGAGCCCGCGCTATGGTAAGGCGCGTGACGCGCTGGCGGGCTTTCGAACACGATGGAACCACCTTTGATCTGGGGCATCTGGACCCCTTTGAGTGCGACTTCGTGCAGCCCGGCAAGGACGGCAAACCACCTGTGACCTATCCGGTGTGGGTGCATTTCAGCCACCATTGCTTCACCGAGGGTGTCAAGCCCGGGGATGACCCGGCGTGGCAGTACCGCCACGTGTCCAATCGGGACTTCCGGACGTTCGACATGACGCGCTACGAACTGTCTCGGCGCCTGCCGGCCCTGGTCCGCGACCTTGTCGGCCGCAAGTGTTATCACACCGGGCACGGCAACTACTTCACCATTGAACTCGTCGAGAATGGGGAGCGGGTCGAGTACGAGATCTACTTCAAGCCGTACAGGGTGGGCAAGCAGTTGCGTCTCGTGGTGGAGAGCGCCTTTCCACGCGACCCCTCACGCCTGGCGAGCCGGCCAAAGACCAAGCCTGTGCGGTTTGAGATTCTGCTGCACAACACTCGAGTGGGCAAACACACCCGCGTGAGTGGTTGACGGCAACAAACGAAAGGACCACCCGAAGGTGGTCCTGTTCACGGCAATGGAAGCTGAATCCTCTTGGGTATAACCACACTTGGGTGGAAGCCCTGGCGGGCGGGACTAGAGCACAACGGTTTCCCGGTTCAGCGCATACCCTAGTGCTCCCAAGATAGCAAAATTTCCCTTGTCCAGCAAGGGTAGGTGGACAGGCCGCGGCGACATCGACCCCTGGTGCTCCCCTCCCGCAAAAGGGCTAGGCGAAGCTGAGCAGAATGAGCTAGACATCCTTTTTAAGAAGGCTTCCCTCTATACCTGAAGAGCCTCGCTGCAACCCATCATGGCCCTTCCTCCTCTACGGAAGTGTCCAGCCCAAGTGCTGAGCCGTTTTGCGCCCGCAGCAGTGCCATATGCCGCTGCTCTGTCCGTTCCAGGTGATGCACGGCATCGATCACGTCCCACAGGCCCATCCGCCCGAAACACCATAGCCATAGATACGACACATCGGGATTCTCGTTCGCCTGGTACATTGCCAGCGCTTCGTCTGGACGCAACGCCCGCCCCAACCGCACCAGCAGCACCGCGTACGTCACCGGGTGTGTCATCCGCAGGGACTCGATCACGTCCAGATTCACCGACGCCAAACGCAAATACAACCGGTTAAAAGCTTTGGACCGCTGGACCAGCGGCTCAATCAGGGCGCGGCGTGCGAACAGTTCCTCGACCGGCCAACACTCCACCGCGACAGCCGCCGCCCCGAAGTCTCCATGGACTTCCATATTGTGGACCAGGGCAGCGGAGAACCGGTCGTCCCAGACCTTGAGCAGCGGACCGTACGCCCGCTCCCGCTGTCCACGGCGGGACGAGCCCAGCGCCAACGCCAGCGTCCGCTGCCGGTGCCGTTCGGGCAACAGGTCCATCAACTCAAACAGGAACAGATACGCCTGCTCCTGCTGCCTGTACAGCAACCCCGGAAGCCGCTCCAGAACGTCATCCAACATTCTCTCGTGGCGCGGCGTCACCCCCACCTCCAGGTTGCGTTTCAACCGGCGCAGCACCGCACGCCGCTCTTCCGCGCGCCGCTGAAACCCCGTGTCCACCAGTTCGCACACCGCTTCAGGCGGCAGGCAGTCCAGGTACGCGGCAAAGAACCGGGCCCCCTCCACGCCGGGTTCGTCGTGGGGAAACTGCTTGAGGAACGTCAACCTGTCCCGCTCACGCGCCACCCTACCCTCCTGCGATCCTTCACGGCGCCCCAGCGGTCCATCTTCCGGCCCCGCGACAGCAGTATAGCTTCCCCTGAAGCGGTGGGAGACCTTGTGATCTCTCACCGCTGCCCCCTTGCAGAGGCGCGTTGAAATGCAGAGGATAACGAGGAGAAGGAGCCTCCGTGACCCTCGTTGCCCAATCCGCCCAGGCGGCCCTCGATCCGATCCAACTGGTCCTCGATTCCGTCACCTCGCCCCTGACCAAAGCCGCCTACAAGAAGGCCCTGACCGACTTCTTCGTTTGGTGGGAGGAGCAGGGACGGCCGCCACTCAGCAAGGCGGTCGTGCAGCGCCACGTGGCGCTGCTCGTCGAGCAGGGCCTCTCCCCTTCCAGCATCAATGTCCGGCTCTCGGCCCTCCGCAAGCTGGTGCGTGAGGCCGCCGACAATGGGCTGCTCGGGGCCTTCGAGGCGGAGACCATCGCGCGGGTGAAGGGCGTCAAGCAGCAGGGACGGCGAAGCGGCACCTGGCTCAGCAAGGCCCAGGCCCAGGCCCTGCTCCTCGCGCCGGATACCACGACGCTGCGGGGCCTGCGCGACCGGGCCATCCTCGCCGTCCTGCTCGGGTGCGGGCTGCGGCGCTCGGAACTCGTCGGCCTGACTTTCGCCCACCTTCAGCAGCGGGAGGGGCGCTGGGTGATCCTTGATCTCACCGGGAAGCATGGCAGAACCAGAACCGTGCCGATGCCCGCCTGGTGCAAGGCGGCGGTGGACGCCTGGACCCGCACGGCGGGCTTGTCCACCGGGCACGTCTTCCGCCCGACGGCACCCCGGGGGGAGCACGTCCTGGCTCGCCAGCGGCTCTCCCACGAGGCGGTGGCCCTGATCGTGCGCAAGTATGGCCGCCAGCTCGGGCACGATCACCTCACCCCAGAGGACCTGGAGGGCGTGCGGCTCGCCCCCCACGACCTGCGCCGCACCTTTGCCAAGCTGGCGCACAAGGGCGGGGCCCCGATCGACCAGATTCAGCTCTCCTTGGGGCACGCCAGCATCCAGACCACGGAAGTTTACCTGGGGGTCGATCAGGATCTGGAGAGCGCGCCCTGCGACGTGCTGGGCTTGTCCCTCAAGGGGGGGTAAGGCCCAGCCGAGAGCGCCAGCTTGGCACGGGGCAGTACTGGAGCGCTGGGTGAAGCTGCCTGACAGTCCCTGCACGGCGCCCCGGCACGGCGCAGAAGCACCTTGACCGGCAGCAAGCACTGGCTTGCCACGGTGGTCGCGAGCGCGCCCTGCAACTGCGCATGGGACGCCGAGCGTGCTCTCCCCCCAGCAACCCACGGAGTCAGGCAAACTGGTGACGCAAGCGATGCAGGAACTCGCCAGCGGGAAGCGACGGGTCGGGGAGGGTCTGATCGACGAGGACCGCTTGTGGGACGACCAGCTGCGGCAGAAGCAAGCCCAGCTTGCGGCGGACCGCACCGCGCGCGAGGGAATTGATCGCAGGCGCAGCCCATCCGGAACGAGCGGGCGCAACCACCTGCACGACGTCAAGCAGCAGCTCGTGCAGCCGCCCTCCCTGCCAGTTGAGGAAGGGCAGGTGACCCTCCAGGTCCGGGCGGACGGGCGGGTACGTGGCGCGCCTCCTCCTCTGCCTGCAGCGTCAGCACCTGTCGTGACCGCGCGAGTAACAGGTGGATCACCCTGTCGTATGCCTTCCATGTCATCCGGGCAGCCATTCACGACCTCCGCCAGAAACTCGGGTGCGACATCGTGGTCTTCGAGGGGCCGCACAACGCCCCAAGGTACCGGCTGGGTCACCTCGTCCAGGTGGACCTGGACGTGACCCAGGTGGCCGAGGCCGTGGCCCGAGGGGAGATCGCGTGGGCGCTCGCCCTCTACCGGGGTCCCTTCCTGCCGGGGGTGGAGGATTCGGCCTGGGTGCAGCACAAACGCGAGGAGGTGCTGCTTGCCTTGACCTTCGAGCTGCGGCATCAGATGGTTCACCACCAGACTCAGGGCGACCTCAAGCGCGTCATCCTGCTCGCCAATCCGTACCTCCCCATCGATCCCTTCGGGCGCGAGGTGCTGGAGGAGCGGGTGGCGGCCGCCCGCCAGGTCGCCTCACCCCAGGAGTTGGCGCGCTACACGGCCGAACTCAACCGCCACCTCTACAACTGAAGTGTGAGAAACACACGCTCCAGCCACTTGGTTCTGAAGACTTGTTGCGCAGTAGCTGAAAGGGCAGCGGGGTGACGGTACACGTCACCCCGCTGCCCTACCTCTGCCTTCAGAGGGTAGGGAGGTGGAGACGGCGTTGCCAGCGGAGGTTGACGAGTCCGGTGACGCAGCCCCAAATCACGCCGTGCCGTGAGGGCTGGTTTCTAAAGAACTCCTTGCAGGCGCGGAACTTCTTGATCCGGTTGATGGCATTCTCGGCGGTGATTCGCACTTTGGAGATCAGGCGGTTGAGTTCACGTTGCTCCTCGCTCAACTTGCCTTTCTTCGGGCGTTTGGCAGGCACAATGGTCTCCCGCTCAGGGTAGACCTTCTCCATTCCGGTATACCCGTGGTCCCCCCACACCCGGACATGCTTGGAAAGCCGAGTCATCAGCCGGGAACGTCGTAGCACCTTCATGTCGTGGGTGCGACCGCCAGCGGTCGCACTCAGGTGAACAATCTGGCCTTCGGGCGTGACCGCCACCTGCGTTTTGAGGGTGTGCGTCCCCTGCTTGATGCTATAGAAACGCTTCTTGTCCTTGGGCCGCCCCACCGCTTTCTTGCCCGGCTTCTGGCCCTTCTTCACTTTCGGCTGGCCCCGGGGCTGCTCGGTGCCGTCTATCACAACGTCGGTCAGCTCGGGGAACACCTCCAGGAATTCCTCCAGCGAGCGAATCTTCCTCGGCTTCCTGCCCTCTTTGCCGGGAGCTTCGTCCGGCTTGGCCTGGAGTGTCCGCGGACGCAGAGGAGCAGGCAACGCCTGCTCCAGGACGGGCAGCAAAGCCTGGATGTTCCGGCAGACGTTTGCTGGGTCCAGGTCAAACAGGATGCCCAGGACGTGCAAGGTGAAGTACTGGCGCAGATAGAGCAGCGTGACCAGGAGCCGCTGGCCCAGGTCCAGCTTGAAGGTGTTGCCCGCACCAATGCGCCTCACCCGTCCGGCGCGCAGCAGGGAGCGGCGGTGAGCCTGCTCCCATAACGGCTCCAGTTCGAGCAGGAGCTGGTCGAACTCTGCGGGAGTCAATCCCACTAGCCGCTCGAAGGAACGCGCTCGGGACTTCAGCTTCTCCAGCCGCAACACTCCTGAACCTACCTGCTTCCGCCCCTACTGCGCAACAAGTCTTGAATCAGTGGTTGCCCGCTCCAGACGGCCAACGCCCCACAGGTCAAGCCGGCACATCGGTCAAAGGCTGTCCTCCGGAGGCAGCCCAAGCACCTTCCCACCAACGCTCGAAGACGTCCAGCGCAAGATGCAATTGGAGGGGCATCAAGTCCATTGCCTCTCGCAGGGCCCGCTGCAAAGCGGGCCTAAGGTCAAAGAGGTTCCGGTTCTCCCGCGCCCAGTCCAGCACCTGACGGAACCACCGTTCGCGCGTCATATCGAGCGGTGATTCCACGAACGCATATTTCGCAAGCAGCGCGACGTTCGTGGCCACAGCATTCACTGTGAGTGACTCGTAGGTCAGACTGCGGACCACGCCTGCCGTCGCCCACCCGAACGTCAAGTGCTCACGGGCGAACAGAGCGGGCAACATCTCCTTCGTGACGCCGGGCAGGACCGTCTGCTGAATCGCCGCAAAGTTCAGGACCGCCTCCGTGTGCTGTGCGGCGGTCCACACCCCCTGCCTCTGCAACTGGTCCATCAAGAGCACCGAAGTCGTTCCCACGACAGGTGGCCCGAACAGGCCGATCCTTGCCAGGCGCACCAGATTCAGGTCGTCGCAGAGAACCGGCACCTTCCGCTGCCGCGCGGCCAGAAAGGTGGACACGGTCGGCAGGAGGTCCTCCCACCCGTCGTGCTGGTCGTAGAAGTCCAGGATGCCCATCACCGGGATGATCTTTGCGCGCGTCCTGACCGTGTGCGCCAGCGACTCCAGACGTTTGAGGCGGGCTTGGGCCACCTCGCGCGGTTCTTCCTCGTACACCAGCCGGCCCCCCGCGTAATACAGGCTCAGGCGGGGGGCCTTGGCCACTTCGACACGGGCGTCCCTCACGGCGCGGTTCAGGTCGTCGAGCGTCTGCCGGGTGACCAGAAGCGTGCGCTTCTCCAGCAGGCGCCGCAAGCAGCGGGCATGGGTGAGGACTGCGAGGGCGCTGCTGTGCAGAACCAAATCTGGTGAGTTCGCTGCCTGGGCTGCCACCTGGTCATCCCCCTCGTCCAGGGCGTTCACCATGAACTCCGCGTGGCGCTCCAAAGAATAGTCCCAGAAGCGCACCTCGGCCTCCCGCCGGCCCAGGTGAAGAAGCGCGATGGGAAAGTGGTGCTCGCGGACCAGACGCATCAGGATCTCGCCCTGATCATGCTTGGCCTTGAGCATGTCCCAGACCCCACTGGGCAGCACTTCGAGGTCACGCGCCCGCATGACCCGGACGCGTTCCGACGTCGGGAAGAGTTGCCGGCCCTCCTGCAACCACACCCGCTCCGCGTTCGTGTACTTCGAGACCACCTGCTGGATCATGTACGCCTCGCTTGACGGCAGCGTCACGGTCGCCCCGACCGGTTGCCCGAGCAGCAGTCCGGCCAGCGGATCGTTCAGGGCGTACTCCCCCCGGGAGCGTTGAGGATCAGGGTCAGCGGTCAAGACCACCCACCAGGGATCCCGGTCCGGCGCACGAAGCTCCACGGCGGTTTCCGGCTTCACCAGCCGGTACGTCTGCTGGTCGGGGAAGGCCTGGATGACGTTGAAGAACTGCACATGCGTCTCCTCATCGTCAAAACCGAGACGGAGTGCCCGGTACCCCAGGGTCCGCGCCAGGGGTCCCAGGTTCATGTTCCGGGCGACCTCCGCGCCCTGCTGCAGGGTCGGGTACGCCACCTCTTTCAAGGGAAGAACCTGCTCGAGGAGCGCCTGCACGCGTGCCCGGTTGCCCAGGCGGCTGTAGGCGGCGGCGGCCTCCACCAGGGTCCGGGCGTGACCCGGCCAGCGCCGCAGCATGCTTTCGTACAGGGCGATGGCGCTGGCCAGGTCCCCCTCCACGGTGGCCAGGTGGGCCTCCACCGCGCAGGTCGACCGCCGTTCCGGTTCGCCCCGGGCACGTCGCTCCCGCAACGCTGCCCGCGCCGCTTCCGACTGCCCGCCGGCGTACAGGGTCTCGATCGCGAGCTCCAGCCAGGTGCTGGGCAAGGTCTCCAAGCTCACGGGCAGCATGAGGTCCGCCGCGCCCTTCCGGTCATCCTGCTGCCGCAGGTACTCCGCGTACTGAAACGCGATCTGCGTCCGCTCGAAATCCGCGGCCAGCGTCAGGGCCTCCTGATACGCGGCACGGGTCGCCCCGTCGTCCCCAGCGGCGGTTTCCACCAGGGCCCGGCACAGTTCCACGCCAGCGTGTCTGGCCGTCTCCACCTCGACGGCCGCCCGGGCCTCCGGCAGCCGCTTGAGTTCGATCAGGGCACGTACCCGCTCCTCCAGAGCTTCCACTCGCCGGTCCACGTCCGCGTCCGCCTGCAAAGGAGCCACGAGCTCCAGCGCCCGCTCCGGGTCACCCGCGCGGCGTGACGCAGCCGCGAAGATGGCGCGGGCCGGGCGCACCTCGTCCAGCACCGCCTCGCCGTACTCGTCCAGAAGGCGCAGCGCGTCCTGTGGGCGGTCGAGCTTGAGATAGACCAGGGCGACGTCGAACAGGACACCCGTCTGATCACGGTCCAGCCGGAGCGCTGCCAACCCGTCGTCCAGGCTGCGGCGGTCCTCACCCAACAGGCTCAGCAACACCTGGCGGGCATTCAGGGCTTCCAGGCGCAGGGCCAGGAGGTGCTTCGGGTTGCGAAAGGCCTCGACCGCCGCGTCCAGGTGCGCCAGCGCGACGGGCGTCTCCGGGTTGGCGAGGACCTTCCTCGTGCGCAGGTCGCCGTGGACGCGGGCGTTTGCGGCCATGATCTCCTGGAGGATGGCCTTGGCGTTCAGCAACCGCACGTGCGGCTCAGCGGCGTGGGGGCCGGAGTTCAGCACCGCCAGGACCTGGCGCATCCGCGCGGTGTCCTTTTGCAGCATGTGCTGCCGGGCACAGGCGGCACCGAACTCCACCTGCTCGGGCACCAGGGTCGCTTCCAGGGCGTCAAACTCCGCCGTGCGGCCCAGCAGGTGCAGTGCCACGGCGTACATGGCGAGGATGTCCTCCCGCTCGGGAGCGCGCCGCCGGGCCAGGTCGAGATAGCCCAGCGCCAGGTGGGGTTCATCCTTGAGCAGGTGGCCGAGACCCTTATAGAGCAGGGCGGAATCGGACTGGTCATCCAGGTCGAAGGCGCGGAGGTAGCAGTCCGCGGCTGCCGCATGGTGCTCCTGGTGGTAATGCAGGGCGCCCGCCAGACGGAGGAGTCGGGCGTGCTGCCGCGGGGAGGCCGCCTCTGCTTGTGGGCGCAGCTCACCGAGTTTGGCTTGGGCGGCCTCGACTGCACCCGCATTCAGGAAGCTGCGCAGGAGGTCCAGTTCCCGGCTCAAGGGATCGTCGTCGGTGCTGACCGGCTGGGGCGCGAGATGGGGGAGAACCTGCTGCCTGAAGCCGTCCAGCAACTGGGTTTGCGTATCGGCCGAGAGATGAATTCCCTCGGTCCGGAGAGCCTGGACGTCGCGGCTCACCCCCTCAGCCATGTCCAGAAGTTTTCGCAGGGCCGCACGGTCGTTTTCCTGCAGTTGCCCCAGCCCTGCCGCCGCCTCCGGGCCGCAGAACGCTGCCACCCAGGGGCGGC
>NZ_BAABRP010000002.1:87500-107500 GCF_039545055.1 Deinococcus carri | reverse complement strand
CCCCTACAGCCGACGACCTCGTACAAGTCCCGCGCTCGCTCGTAGATCGCCTCACAGACGCGCTTTGCTACGCGGCCTGAACTTCCCTTTGGACAAAGTCGAGCTCAGGAACGGGTCCATGCCGCGAGTCTGCTGGCAGCAGATGAGCTGCGGCTTCTGGAGTGCCCAGAGCACCAAAAGTGGGCATGAACCAGGTGCGCTTGGTCCTCTCCAAGCTGCCCATCCCACCTTTCTGCGATCTGGAGTGCCAATTCCTTCTCACCGACCAACGCCTTCAGTCGCTCGTTTTCGCGTTCCAACTCGGTCTAGCGTTCACACGCGAGGTGGGCGCGGCCCGCCTCCAGGAACTGCGCCTGCCAGGTGTGAATCAGGCTTTCACTGGCGCCGTGCTGCCGGGCCGCTTCCGCCACGCCAAGCTAGCCGCCCAGCACCGCCAAGACGATCTGCTCCTTGGTGTCGGTCGGCCACTGTTTCCGTTGTTTTCCCACGAGGTCCCTCGAGTGTGCCCAACCCTTGCAAGTGGGCGGGTGTAAGGATTTCCTGGAGTATCACCGGGCGTCTGCCTCGCAGGTCACCGTAGCCTTGGTTTCGGCTGCCGATATTGACTTGCGTTACAAGCTGTGGAACCGTGAAGCTTGACGCAAGCGCCGGTGAGCCAAGTCTGTCCCCCGGCACGGCCACTCCCCTCGAATCCCATCCCCGGTAACCGACCCCATGCTGCGAGACTTCTTGCTGGGCTTTGTCAAAATCCACATCCTCTACCACGCCGCCCATGAACCCATCTACGGCGTTGCCATGCTGGAGGAGCTGGCCCGCCACGGGTACCGGCTCAGTCCCGGCACCCTCTATCCGATGCTGCACGGCCTCGCCCGGGATGGGTACCTCGCCCAGGAAGAGCGTGTGGTGGGCGGAAAGGTCCGCAAATACTACATCCTCACGGAACTCGGCCACGCGGCTCTGCGTGAGGCGCGGCAGAAAGTCCGCGAGCTGACGCGCGAGGTCCTCGACGACAGTAGCGCTCACCCGCTGCCCCACCCCGAGGAACACCCGTGAACGGCCTGCATTCTTCTCCCGATGCGCCCGCGCAGGTGGTCTCTACACCCCCTTCGGGACACCGTTTTCTGGAGGTGCTGCTGGCCTTCACCCGCCTGGGCCTTACCAGTTTCGGTGGTCCCGTCGCGCACCTGGGATACTTCCGCGAGGAGTTCGTGAACCGGCGCAGGTGGCTCGACGAGCACAACTACGCCGACCTGGTGGCCCTGTGCCAGTTCCTGCCCGGTCCGGCCAGCAGCCAGGTTGGCATGGCTCTGGGCATCAGCCGCGCCGGATTGTGGGGTGCGCTCGCGGCGTGGCTGGGCTTCACACTGCCCAGCGCCCTCATCCTGGTGCTGTTTGCCCTCGGTGTGGCTGCGGTGGGTGATCTCGGGGACGCGGGCTGGCTGCGCGGCCTGAAGGTCGTCGCCGTGGCGGTCGTCGCCCAGGCCGTGCTCGGCATGGCGCGGAACCTGACGCCCGACCGCTCACGCGCCGCACTCGCCCTGGGTGCCGCCATTGCCGTCCTCCTCGTGCCGAGCGCCTTCATTCAGGTGTTGGTGATCCTGGTGGCTGGCCTGGTCGGGTGGCGCTTTCTGCCCGCCATTGGTCCTGTGACAGGTGCAGACTTGCCGCTCGCCCTGCCCCGCCGCCTCGGCGCGGCCTTCCTGACGGTGTTCGGCCTGCTGCTGGTCGGCCTGCCCTTCCTGCGGGAGACCGTGGGCGGTCCGGTCCTCAGCGTCTTCGACAGCTTCTACCGCGCGGGTTCACTGGTCTTCGGGGGTGGGCACGTCGTGCTGCCGCTGCTGGAAGCGGAGGTGGTTCCGCCCGGTTGGGTCACCCATGACGCCTTTCTCGCTGGGTACGGGGCCACGCAGGCCGTGCCAGGACCGCTCTTTACCTTCAGCGCGTACCTGGGCGCGGTCAGCCAGGTGGGGCTGAATCGCTTCGTCGCGGCAGCCCTGGCGCTGGTGGCGATCTTCCTGCCGTCGTTTCTGCTGGTGGCGGGCGCCCTGCCGTTCTGGAACGCTCTGCGTGCCCGGCCTGCCGTGCAGTCGGCACTGCGGGGGGTGAATGCGGGCGTGGTCGGTATCCTGCTGGCCGCGCTGTACACGCCAGTGTTCACAGCTGCCGTGGCATCCCCGCTCGACTTCGCGCTGGTGCTCGCTGCGTTCGCGCTCCTGGAGTACGCCAAGCTGCCGCCATGGCTGGTGGTGGCACTCTCGGCCCTGGCAGGCGGGCTGCTGCTGTGAGCGTATGCGACGGACCAGAACCCGTTAGAACCTGGCGGGGGACCTGGTCAAGGTCGCGCAGGGTGTTCGTGAACTCCGTAATGAGCTCCGCGTGGGGGTGGACGAACCAGATCAGGGTGCCGCTCTCCTGAAGGCTGGCCGCGTCGTGGACGGAGGGTACGGTGGGGGCGGGATCGGGGGTGGACCCGGACCGGGGGCGCGGCTGGAAGAACCGGCACCCCCAACGCCGCAGGACAAGCCCAGCAAGTGATCGGCGCCCGCCCAGAATGCTGGCTTGTGGGGGCGGCGGGAGGTGCGCGTCCCGTGGGGCAAGCGGTGAGACCGCTGGCGTCAGCGCTTCCCCAATCCTGACCGCAGTGCCGGGACATACCGAGGCGACGTCCCCACACGCTCTCTTCCGCATCCGGACGGGTGGAAACCGTCAACACGCTCAAGGCCCAGTACCGTTGTGCCCCGCCGGGGTGCTGCATCTCCGCACAGTTGTCCCGCCTGTCCTCCGCCAGATACCCCGGTCGCGCCGCCCTGCGGTCAGGGTTGAACTCCTGTTCGGCAGCAGCCTGGCAGCGACAGCAGGCGCGAGCACCAGGGCCAGGATCAGCCCCGGAGGGCCGCCATGCTGCATCAGAAATCCTGCTGATATGCTCACGTTTCCCACAAAACGAAAAAAACTGCTTGGAGCTTATTCACATCTGACGTGAGCTTTACATGAGCTTAACAAAGTTGTGCCTACGCTACGAGGGTTACACATCCACCCAGCGTCCCTGGCAGTGGAGAGGAGAGGGCATGCCCAAACAGCAGCACAAGCCAGCACACCTGACGACCCTGGAGTTCCCTTCACCCGAGGCAGCCTGGGGGTTTGCACAACAAGCACTGGAGATGGGGCACCGGGTGGACCTTCCCGCTCGCGTGAACCTCTTTCCCGTGGGGATGCACCTGGCGGTGTGGGTGGGCGCCCTGATCGGCGGCGCTGTCCTGGGTCTGCTCGGGGCGCTCGCGGAGAACTTCATGCTGGGCCTGCCACGCCTCGGCCCCATCTTCGCCGCCCCGACGGGCGCACCCACCGTTCTGTTCGCATTTCTGGGGGGGAGCGTCGGGGCCCTGACCGGGGGGCTGCTCACGCTCCGGCTAGCCGCGATGGCCGCCGAGGCACGGGCGGGCGACGAACGCGCTACGCATGTGGAGACGGGCCAGCCCATCCAGCCCGTGCTGGTCGAGGCTCTGGGTGAGCGCGAGAGGCTGGCCCACCTGGCCATGGAGTGGGGCGGTTACCCCCTTCCCGCGTCCTCCGAGCCGCGCCGGGGAGAGCACGTATGAGCCTGAACGCCCCCTCCGGCACCATGAAGATGACGCCCCCCACCCAGATGACGCCGCTGCGCTGGGTGGCGTGGCTGACCATCCTGACGGTCACGGGCGTGCTGCTGGCTGCCCTCAGCTATATCTGGGTCCTCGCCGCCTTCTACGGGCCGGGCAGTGATCAGGCCAGCCGCATCGGATACTCCCTCAAGAATGCGCAGCGCATTGTGGGAGATACGCCCGCCGCCGCCGCCCGTTCGGTGGCGGCCATGGTGGGCGGCGCCACCCTCGCCGCGCCGGCGGATCCCCTGGCCGCCGCCGCCCTCGCGCCGCTGGCCAGCGCACGGGGGCAGACCCTGGTGTACGGCGGCGGCACGGGCAGCGCCGATGCCCTGGCGGCACAGACGCTCGCGGCGCTGCCGGGCAGCCGCTTTGTGGTTCTCGCCAGCCTTCGGGAACCCGCCTACGCCCTGCCGGCCGCCTACGCCGCCACGCACTTCCGCGTGCCGGTGGTGTACGCAGATGCGGGCGGCGTGCCGCAGGACGTGCTGGGCACGCTGCGCGGCAAGACGGTCCTGGTCGCGGTCCCCGAACGGCTGCTGCCCCAGAGCGCGCTGAACGGCCTGGACACCGTGCGGGTGGCCCGCGACGACCTCTACCAGCACGCGCTGCTGTGGGCGCGCTACCGCAATGGGGCGTTCGGTTGGGGCCTGGAGCGGGGCCGCAAGGACGCCTACGCCAACTTCGTCCTGGCCAACCCGGCGGACCCGGCCTTTGCCGCCGCCGCCCTGCCCCTCGCCTACAGGGGGAACTACGGCCCGCTGATCTATACCGCGCGGGACGTGCTGCCCCCCGTCGTCGACCAGTACTTCTGGTACTTCAGCCCCGACTTCTTCGACCGGCCCAGCGACGGCCCCTTTATGAACGTCCGCGTGGTCGGTCCCACCACTTCGGTCGGCTACGTCCCGCAGGCCAGAAGTGACTTCGCCCTGGAAACCCACCCGTACCGCAATCAGGTGCAGGGCATGAGCGGGCTGGCCGTCCTCGGCTGGGCCTGGGTGTTCGTGGGCCTGGCGGGCGCCATCTGGGCGCTGTTCGCCATTCCGGCGCGGATTCCGGACGCCGGGTTTTACCCCCGGCTCTACTGGCCGCTGGCGATCTTCGTGCTGGGTCCAGTCGGGTTGATCGCCTTCGTCGCGAGCTACCAGGGGCGGATGGTCAACCGCACGCAGCGGATGCCGGTCTTTGTCCGTCCGCCCTGGGCGCGCGCTGTGAGCGCCACCATCATGGGCATGAGTGTCGGCATGGCCTTCATGATCGCGGTGATGTACCTGCTGATGCTGAACGGCATGCCGCTCTTTACCTGGCTGTCCTTTACGCCGCTGTTCTGGCTGGGGTCCCCGATGGCCGCTCTGATGTGGATCCTGATGGTGGGCCTGGCGATCCTGCTCTCTACCTTCCTCTTCATGGGGCCGATGCTGGCCGAGATGAACCTGCAGCCGTACTGGCAGGGGGTCAGGATGGCCTTTCCCACGGTCGCGGTCAGCATGATCGCCGCCTCGGTGGGTATGTTCGGCCTGGCCTGGTGGTGGCAGAACTGGGCGCTCCCCGACATGGCCTCCGCCGAACTGTGGCTCTGGCCCACGGTGTTCTGGTGGGCAGCGGCGATGGGCTTTCTCACCGCGCTGATTCCCAACTACTGGCTGGTGCGCCTAGGCCGCAAACAGGGAGGGATGTGACGTGAAGCCGATCTGGACGTTTCTGGGCGGCCTCGCCGCCGCCCTGCTGGTGTTTTCCTGGGCCTGGTTCCTGGCCACCTGGGCGCGCGAGGAAGGCCGCCTGGTGCCGCTGAGCCGCACCACAGAAACCGCTGCGGGCCGGGATTTGCTGCGCCTGACCGGCACCACCGCCCGCCTCTCCGGTGCGGACATATATGCGACGCCCACCACCTACTCCCAGGCTGTCTACGCGGCCACCCAGGACGAGGACAAGCCGGGCGCAGTGGTTCTCGTGCGTGACGATGACCCTCTCGCAGCGATCACCGCCACACGGCTGCAACATATGCCGGTCAATGCCCCGATGCTGTTCGTGACGGCGAATGGCCTGCCCCAGGAGACGCGCGCGGAACTCCAGCGCCTTGATCCGCAGGGGGTGGCGCTGGACAACAACATGCAGGTGTACCTGGTGGGCAACATCGGGGAGAACGTCGCGCAACAGGTCCGCGACCTGGGCTTCGAGACACGGCGTATCTTCGCGGCGGACATGGTGAACCTCGCGGAGGTGCTCGACGAGTTCATCGCGGTGATGGAATCCAACCACGCGGATCTGGTGCTGGTGGGGGCCACACAGGCCCCGGCGTTTGCCCTACCCGCCGCGAATTGGAACGCACATGCTGGGGACGGCTTTGCCTGGGTAACGCCCGATGGCGTGCCGCCCGCCACTCAGGACATGCTGAAGCGCCGCGCTCCGAACGAACCGTACATCTACGTCTTCGCGCCGCCAGAGGTGGTGAGCCAGGGCGTGATGGACGACCTCTCACAGTACGGGCACGTCCAGCGCATTCCCGGCGCGACGCCCCAGGAGATGAGTGCCCGTTGGGCGGGGTACAAGGACAGCGGGCGCAAGCTCGGCTGGTGGTTCGGGCAGGAAAACCGCTCCCTGGGGTGGGGTATCGCCGAAGCGGGGCACAACGTGATCGTCGCGAACCCCGCGGACTGGCGGGAGGTCGTGACGAGCGGCGTGCTGTCGCATATGGGCAAACACGCGCCTCTGATCCTCACCAACCCCGATGGCACCCTCCCGGACAGCGTGCGGGGGTACCTGGATGTGATCCGGCCGACCCGCGTGCACCCCAGCAGTCAGGTGTACAACTTCGCCTGGATCGCCGGTCGGGGAGTTCCGGTGGCAACGCAACGGACCGTGACGGAACTGCTTTC
This sequence comes from Deinococcus carri, assembly GCF_039545055.1. Lineage (NCBI taxonomy): Bacteria > Thermotogati > Deinococcota > Deinococci > Deinococcales > Deinococcaceae > Deinococcus > Deinococcus carri. The sequence continues at coordinate 100,986 of NZ_BAABRP010000002.1, read as the reverse complement.
GGTTAAGGACGCCAGCTCGCGCACCCCGGAAACCATCGGCATGCGGTGAAATCTGGCCAGCGCGCCCGGAAAGGAGGAAGCCTACTGAAGTCAGGACCGCGAACCGGCCAGCCGACGCACCGAAAAGCTTAGGGGGCACGCATGAGAAAGGAGAACCGTGAACAAAGGCTCTGATGCCCAGAACGAAACGCTCGAAGGCTATGTCGTGGACCTGATCTGTCTGCGAAGGTATCGACAGGACGAACTTCTGGAACGGGCACGTGAACATACCCGTGCCTGCGCCCTTAAGGGGCACTGCGTCGAGAGTGGGTACGGTCTGGTCGGTAACGACGGCCGCCTCAGCCTGCTTGACCCGGACGCCACCCCCCAGATCGTGGGTGCCGCGCAGCACAGTGAACGTGAGCAGGGCCTCCGGGTGCGCGTGACGCGGGAGCGCCAGGATGGGGAGATGCACACCACACGCGTCGAGGAAGTGCCTGGCAGTGCCTGACGGAATCAGGTGCCTGGAAGTTCAAGCCTGGAGGCCACATGAATGTGCCGAAACTCAATCTGGCAGGACATCCGCTGCACACCATCCTGAACGACGCGCCGCTCACGCTGCTGCCGTTCAGCCTCACGCTGGACGTCATGAGTGCCTCGACAGACCGGCCATCCTACCGCGACGACCTGATGGACGCCCGTTACCGCCGGATCGAACAGTCTCCTGCGCTGACCCTGCGGCGGGGGGACCGGGGTGTGGTCCTCTTCGGCTACCGGCCCTACGCAGCGCTGCTGGAGGCGCTGCGGCAGGTCGCGCCGGACCTGCCGCGCCGCCCGGTGGGGGACGCCGAGGCGTACAAGGCAGCCTGGGGCGGCGTCCTCCCCCGCGAGTTGGCCGAAGCCCTGGGGGACGCCCGACAGGCCGCTGCGGGCTGAGTTGTGGGGTTGAGGCGGAGTGACGACAGGCGCGGTCGGCGCGCCAGCCGCCGAAGCAAAGGAGGAAGTCTCTTGGCGTACACGATCATGCTCTGGCTCGTGAATCCCGGTGAGCAGATTCACCAGGACGAGGCGATTGAGCTGACACAGGGTGCCCAACGTGCCGGCCTGCCCGGTGCGATGTCCGGCGTGACCGAGCCACCGGCGGCCACGCGGCTGGTCTACGGGGTGTATGACACGCAAAACGAGGCCGCCACGGCGTTGCAGGTGGTGGGGGAGCAGCTGGCGCAGGGGCACCCCCTCATGGTGACGCTGCGGGGCGGGCATGTGTTTTTGATTCCAGCAAGGCGGGTGCATTATGCCGTGATGGCGGAAGTCGTGCGGCCCAAGGACGTGCGCGGGACGCAGAGCCCGGAGGAAACAACCGCCAAGGCACGCGACAGGGCGGCCTCCCGTGCCATTGACCCGTCGTCTCCCTTGGCGGAGCAGGACCGCCAGCACCCGCCAGACACGGGAGACGCCGGCGGCGGGATTGGAGGTGGCCCCGGGCCAGGTGGGTTGCTGAGCGGTCCAGCCGTGCCAGAGTCCTTGCCGGAAACGCGGGACGGCTCGCCCTCCAGGCCCCAGGACGTGAGGTGACTCAGGGACCGCGGAGTGGACCTGCCCTCTACGATCTCGTGGCCGAAGGCGTGCGGGTGCTGTTCGTGGGCTTCAATCCCAGTCCGCGCTCGGTGCAGCAGGGGCACCACTACGCGGGGCGCGGGAACCAGTTCTGGCGGCTGCTGGCCGCATCGGGCCTCACGCCCCGGCTGCTGCCGCCTGAAGAAGATCACCTGCTGCCCTGCTGGGGCCTGGGGTCCACCAATCTGGTGGCACGTCCCACCGTCGGCGCCGCTGAACTGAGCCGTTCGGAACTCCGCGCGGGCGTCCCGCACCTGCGCCGGCTCGTGGCGAGCTACCGGATTCCCCTCGTCGCCTACACCGGGAAGGGGGTGTATCTCGCCGCGACCGGGAAACCGCAGGCGCCGTGGGGGGTTCAGGACGGCTCCCTGACGGGGGGCGCCATCGACTTCGTATTGCCGTCACCGAGTGGCCTGGCACGCCTGCCTTTCGCAGAGAAGCTCAGGTATTACCGCGCCCTGGCCGAACGGATCCAGCGGCCAACAGAGTGATGACAGGGCGGTGGGAAAGCGGCCAGGAAGCTGGAGAACGCAGCGCGCCGGAGGTGGGGGGTATCCAGATGCCGCTGCACACCGGCGCGCTGTGGCGTGTCCGGCGCACGGAAGGGCCAAGGGGGGAGCGCCCGCCCACACCCGGCATGATCTCACGCAATCATCTATGGCACCCTGGTGGCAGGAGTCGCCCTGGGGGTCGGCCTGCTGCGCTGGGTGAGCCGCCCCGTCTGAAGCGCTGAGGCGGCCAAAGCTGCGGCTTGTTGAGGAGGTTTCCCACGATCGGCTTTTCCGGAGCGGTGCGTGCTGGCCTGCTGGACGGCGCGGCGGTGGAAGTGGGGGGATCGCTGGCCCACCGCATGGGCCTCGGCCGCCTGGCATGACGGCCTATGAGAGCCGCATGCTCAGCGGCCACGCGCTGGGGCCTGGGGTCCGGGGCGCCGGGCTGGGCGGGTACCTGCTGCTTTCCACGCTGATCGCCGGTCTGGACGCCCTGAACCCCAGCGTGCGCGCGGGTGAGGCTCCCGCTTTAAGGGGTTCGCGACCGGTTACGGGGGAGGCGCCGTGGTCGCGTTCCTGATCGGGCATCTGATGTACGGCGCGGCCCTGGGGGCCGTGTCCGGTCCCGAGGACCGGTGGTGACCCGGCACGAAGCGCCCTGTGCCCCACAAGCTGACCCGTTTGATGGCCGTGGCTTTCCTGCCCGTTCAGTGGGCGCCCCGTCTCCCCCTTCTCCTGAGGGGCCAGCCCTGCTTTCCCAGGTCAGCAGGGCCGACAGGCTTCCAGAAGCGAGGGCTCGCCTCACCAGTCCCCGCCGCCGCTCCGGCGGTCGACCCACCGGTTCCTCTGGCGGGAGTCGACGTCAACGTCGCCTGACTCGGCCATACAGGGTGAGACGTATTCAAACCCACCAGAAGACAGCGCCGAGAGTGTCTTCTCCTCCAAGCGGAGGATGAGGTGTCCTCCACCCTGGAGATCCTGCACCAAGGAAGCAGCAGAGGAAAAACAGAGGTTTTACGGACTCTCGTGGTACGCTGAACGTGGTGAGGAGATGACGATGAGGCCCAGCCCGGCGGAACACCTGCTGATCGACGCGCGGAATCCCAAGAACGGGAAACTGGACGCCCAGCGCGTGGCGGCGGCCTTTGGCATGACCCTGCGTGAACTGGCGCAGACCCTGAACCGCGACGCCAGCGGCCTGAGCAAGCATCCCACCAGTGATTCTCTGCAGGCACCGCTGCACGACCTCGAAACCATCGGCTTGCAGCTGCGGGACGTCTTCGGGGAACTGAGTGTAGGCCGCATGTGGCTGCGCGCCCCGAACCCCGTCCTGGGTGGCCGCGCCCCGATCACGTACCTGTTGGAGCAGCAGCCCATCGCGGTTCGGCGGCTGCTGCTGCTCGCGGAGACGGGCATGCCCACCTGATGTTGCGCGGCGAGGACCTCAAACGGGCCCTATTGAGCGCCCCCGTCTGGACACCCCCCGAGGTGCTCGACACTTTCCGGACAGTGCCGCTCCTGGCACTGCGCAAGTACAGCCGTGACCCGCTGAATACCGCAGGTTCCCTGATCACGGGCGGCCGGTACAACGCCCCCGAGGGCCTCCCGGGCGCGCACGCGATGCTGTACCTGGCGGAGAACCTGGCGGTTGCCCATGCCGAAGCGCGGGCCATCACAGTCGTCACGGGCGCGCAGGGCCTTCAAATTGGGCCGGGACCCAACCCGCTCCCCCGGCTGGACATCACCGTCAAGCTCCGGCCCGGTGCGGTGCTTGACCTGATGGACGCCCAGGTCCTGGCCCACCTGGAACTGCAAGGCGAGGATCTCTCGCAGGAATGGCTGCCGCTGAACGTCGAGGGGAAGCTGGCCACCACGCAGATCCTGGCACGGGCCGTTCTCGACACGGCGCGCTACGACGCCATCCGCTCCCCCAGTGCCCGGTATCCGGGTGGCCGCAACTACGCGGTGTTCCCACAGCGCGTCGCCCCGGAGAACCGGGCCGTCTACGACCCGGAGCGTGAGCTGGACGTCTTCCCGGAACCTCAGTCACGCTGACGTCCTGATCTGCCGCTCCGCTGGACGGCGCCGCGCGGGGGGCCAAAGGGCGGGTGGTCATCTCCACCCAGAGATGACCGCCCTGACTCCGCCGCTTACTGGTGGGTGCGCAACCAGTCCTTGAAGTCGTGGATCTCGTCGGCCTGGGCCATGATGATGTTCTGCGCCATACTCAGCACCTGCTCGTCGTTCGACCGCTCAAGGGCGAGATTCGACATCTCGTTGGCGCTCGCATGATGGGGAATCATCATCTCCAGAAAGATCCGATCGTCGTTCTGCGTCTGGGCCATCATCTGCATCATCATCGGGGTCATGCCGGACATGGTCTGCCGCATCAGGTTCATCAAGGCGACATTCGGCCCACCGAGGTGTTGGAGTTCGTTTTGCATCTCCATGATCTCTCGCTGCTGGCTGTCGATGATGCTCTGCGCCCAGGCCCTCACCAGAGGGTCACGCAGCCGGGGCAGGGCCGCCCGGCTCATGTCAATGGCGCTCTGGTGGTGCGGGATCATGGTGGAATAGAAAGCCCGGTCAAAGGCCGTGCCGGAGAGGCCCCGGAGTTGATTCATCACCGGCTGCATCTTGGCGTGCATGTCCATCTGCATGGACATGGGAGACATGCTCATCGGCATGGGTCCGCTGCCGCCCGCCTGCGCGGTGCTCACCGGCAGGACCATCAGGGTCAGGGTCAACAGGACCTTCTTCATGCGGCCACGCTCCCCAGCAGGTTCTGGCAGGCTTGTTCACAGCGGCGGCAGGCTTCGGCGCACACCGCACAGTGCTGCATGTTCATGTCCTGCGCGTGATGCTGGCACTCGTCCCCACAGGCTTTGCAGGCCGCCACGCACGCCTGGAGCTGGGCACGCAGCACGTTCTGGTCGGGTTGGGTCAGCCGCGACAGCACCCGTCCAGTCGTCCCGCAGACATCGGCGCAGTCGAGGTTGAGGCGGATGCAGTGGACGAGGTGCATCAGGTGGTCGCCTTCACCCAGGCAGGCGTCGGCGCAGGAGGTACAGGTTTGCTCACACTCGAAGCAGGCGTCGATGCACTCGGCCAGGGCGTTCAGGTCGAACACGCCGGCAGGATTGGGATGGGTTTGCAGCATCTGTAAGGTGTTCTGCGGCATATTCGGTCTCCTTAAGGTTGAGAAGGGCGGCAGAGGGGCCAGCGGGGGTGGATGGAGCAGCGTTCCTCCTGAAGGGTGAGCCGGACGGGCGGTGCCGATGTTCCGTCCGGCGAGCACATGGTTTTCTTCGCCGTCACCGTGTCAGCCTCCTGTAAAGATTCCGTGAGAATGCTGTTTATGGGGAAGTCATGTGAGGCCTATCCCACGCGAGCGCTTCACGTGTGGGTGGTCTCCGGGCTTCTGCCTTAACACAATGGCAACACTTCGCCCTTACGCTGGAGGACGTGAAGCTCACTTGGACCCTCCTGCCGGGCCTGCTCCTCGCCTCGGCGGCCACCGGCGCGCCTTACGCCCAGCAGACCAGCTTCGGTCAAGCTTCTTCCCTGATCCAGGCGGCACAGGCGCAAACCAGCGTTCCAGCCAGCTGGCAACCCCTGCCCGAGAGCCGGGGGGGCCGACTGGAGGGTCCCGTGGTGGAAGTTGCGCCCTTCAACGAACTGATCCCCAGCTGGAACGTCAGCGGGCCGGCGTCCAGTGCCATCACGGTGGAGGTGCGGGTACGCCGCCCGGACGGCCGCTGGACACCGTACTTCGGGTTCGGGTCGTGGAGCGCGTCCGCTACGCGCGCGAGTGCCCGGGTGACCCGCACGGCCGAGGGAACGGTGAACACCGACACCCTGACGCTGCCGTTCCGCGCCGCCGCCTTCCAGTACCGGGCCACGCTGGGTCCTGGCCTGCAGGCCCGGTTGCTGTCCTTCAACACGGCGGACACCGCCCTGAAGTTCCGCGACCAGGGGAAGGCGGGGCAGCCGGGCGCCTGGAACAGGGTGCTGAAGGTGCCGGGCCTCTCCCAGATGATCTACCCCAGTGGCGGACCCATCTGGTGCAGCCCGACCAGCGTCTCCATGATCCTGGGCTTCTGGAACCGGCCGGTCCGCGTACCCGACGCCGCCCGGGCCACGTACGACCGGACGTACGACGGGTTCGGCAACTGGCCGTTCAATACCGCCTACGCCGCCACCCAGGGCCTGCAGGCCTTGGTGACGCGGCTGGGCAGCCTGCGTGACGCGGAAGCGTACATCGTGCGGGGCTTGCCGCTCGCCCTGAGTGTGCGCTTCCAGGCGGGCGAGCTGCCCGGCGCCCCCCTCACCTGGTCGAACGGGCACCTGCTGGTCCTCACCGGGTTCGACGCGCAGGGCAACCCGGTGGTGAACGACCCGGCCGCGAAGAGCGACGCGGGCGTGAAACGCACCTATCCGCGGGCAGTGTTCGAGCGGCTGTGGCTGGGTCACGCGGGGGGCATGGCCTACGTGATGGCCCCCCGGCCCTGACCGGCCTGCACAGGCGCAGTGGCGGCGTCCGAGCCTGGCCGGTGGAATGACGAGATGAAGGCCTTCAGGGGAGAGGAAGGGACGTGACCACGCGACGAGGAGGAGCTTTCCGCCTCCGCCGCCTGCTGGGCGGGGCTGTCCTGGCGGCGGTCCTGATGGTCGGCGTCATGGGGTGGCAGACGCGGAACCGGGCCGCGGTGGGCCGCGTTGGCGGCGACTTTCATGCCCTGCAGGTCTGGCGGGGCGGGCGGCTGCTCTACGGCCAGCATGCCGGAGTCTCGGTCAGCATGGACGGCGGCCGCACCTGGAGCCCACCCGACGGCGCCGGGGACGCCATGAGCCTGACCGCTTCCCCGGCGTCACCGGTGCTGGTCCTGGCCGGGCACGGCGTGCTGAAGACCAGCCGGGACGGCGGGGGCAGTTGGCAGCCGGCAACGTTCGGGAACCTCGCCAGCACGGACCTTCACGGCTTCGCGGTCAGTCCGGACGAGCCGAAGGTGTGGTACGCGAACATCGCCGGGCTCGGCCTGTACCGGACGCGGGACGGCCGCAACTGGGAGGTGATGTCCCCGGACACGGCGAATGCGACAGCGCTGGCCGTGGGGCCTGGCCGGGTGCCCCGCCTCTACGCCCTGGTCACCGGTGAAGGGTTGATCGTGTCGGATGACGGGGACAACTGGCAGCCCGCCCGGCGTGCCCCGGCGGCCGCCGCTTCAGGCCTGGACGTTGACCCGGTGAGCGGCGACGTCTACCTCGCTGGTCCCGGTGGCGTGTGGCGCTCCCGGGACCGGGGCCGCTCCTGGGCACACCTGGGCCTCCAGAAAGGCGCGCGGCTGGTCGCCGCCGACCCGGCAGACGAGGCGAGGCTCTACGCCGTCAGCGAGGACGGCCGGGTGTACCGCTCGTGGGACGGTGGACGGGCCTGGCACTGGGCCGGACAGGGGAACTGACGGCGGCAGCCCCCGGAGGAGCGGTGACGCTGAACGGAGGCCGCTCGCCCTGACACCGATCCCCCGGCAAACCTTGTTAAAAGGGGCTTGGCCTGTGATTCAGGCTGTGCTCGACGGTGGCCTGATCATCGTCTTCATCCCGTTCCGCTTCCCTGCCCTCCTCCACCCGCCGCTTGGCCCGGCTGGCCGGTCTTCCCCTGCAGCGAATACGCCCCCTGCGCCGTCTTGTTGCGCCGTGCTGGTAGGACACCCACTGACCACGAGAACCGGGGTGCCAGGCATCCAAGAGCGGTTGATGGCCGGACATGGTGGGCAAGGCAGTCTCGCCAGCACTGGGGCAGAAGGCCACTTCGGCGCGCCATCACCCGCCGTGGCGATGACTTTTCATGGTCTCCCGTGTCTGCAGGAGGCTTTCGCGTCCCCGCTAGGTGGACCCAGGGACGGGGTGCCAGGGGTTTGACACGAACTTAACACGCCAGGTCTAGGGTGCCGGGGAGGCGGTGGGGGATGAACGCCTGGGCGCGTTTCTCCTTGGCCCGCCGAAGACGTGCCCCCTGCCGCAGGTCGCCAGAAGGCGGAACCCGCCCCGGGGCAGGGAGCGAGGGAGGCAGGGATGCCAGGAATGCCGATGAACACCGCGGGAACTCAGGGCTGGGCAACGATTGACGTCATCCTGGTCATCTGGTTCGGCCTGACGGCCCTCTCGGCCATCTACGTGGCCTGGGACGCCTTTACCCGCAACCCAGAGATGAAGGTCATGAAGTGGGGCTGGGTCCTGGTGACGCTGTACACCGGCCCGGTCGGGGCTGCCCTGTACATCCTGTCGTGCCAGGAGCCAGCGCCGGGCACCCATGAGGCGTTCATTCAACCGCTCTGGAAGCAGAGTGTCGGCTCCACCATCCACTGCCTGGCGGGGGACGCGACCGGCATCATTGTCGCTGCGGCCATCACCCTGGCCCTGGGTTTTCCGATGTGGTTGGACGTGCTTTCCGAGTACGTGTTCGGCTTCCTGTTCGGGCTGCTGATCTTCCAGGCCCTCTTCATGCGGGACATGCTGGGCGGCTCGTACCTGCAGGCGGTACGGCGCTCGTTCCTGCCCGAGTGGGTGTCCATGAACGCCGTCATGGCGGGCATGGTCCCGACGATGGTGATCCTGATGAGCCGCGACATGACGGCCATGGAGGCGACCTCCCTGCGCTTCTGGGGCGTGATGTCCCTGGCGACCCTGGTGGGCTTCGCGGCCGCGTATCCCGTCAACGTGTGGCTGGTGGCCAGCGGCCTCAAGCACGGCATGGGCACGGTGCGTGCCGTCGGGCGCGGCGGGCACAGCCTGGCGGCCGAGGAACGGCTGATCGAGCATACCACCGGCGAAGTCCCGGCCCCGAACGCCTCCACCGCCCGCCACACTATGAAAGGAATGTGACATGAACGACCACAACGGTTCACAGCAGCCTTCCGGTTCCTCACCGCATGGCGAGATGAACATGGCGCCCAAAGTCACCCGTCCCCAGGTCGCTGCTGTGACCATCCTGAGCGTCCTGGCCCTGGCGGCGGGCGTCGGTCTGGCGGCCCAGTTTGGTGACCTGAGCATGAGCGCCCGCGACATGCAGGCGCAGGGCGGTCAGAACATGGCTGGGATGAACATGGACGGCAACGCCGCTTCCGGTGCTATGTCTGGGATGGCCAGGGGTGGCGGATCGCCCTCCGGCAGCGCGGGGAACCAGAGCATGCCAGGCATGAACATGGGCACGTCCACCAGCAGCCCCACCCCGACCCCGGTCAGCCAGTTGCCGGATACCCCCCTCCAGACGCCCACCAAGATGGGCAACCTGGTGATGCCGCCCGGCATGATCATGACGAAGGGCATGCCGATGGAGGCGATGCAGGATATGGCCGCCGTGGACCTCTCGCAGGTCCGCTACACCGCGCCCGCCGCAGCGCGGGGCGACCAGCCGCTCGCGCCGCAGGTGGTGAATGGCGTCAAGGTCTTCAACTTCGAGACGTCCGTGATCCGCTGGAACATCCTGCCGAACGTGCAGGTGGCCGCGTACGCGGTCAACCGGCAGGTGCCGGGGCCGCGCCTGGAACTCACCCAGGGGGACCGGGTGCGCATCAACGTGAAGAACAACCTGCCGGAAAGCACCACCATCCACTGGCACGGCCTGATTGTGCCGAATGGCATGGACGGCGCCGCCGACGTCACCCAGAAGCCGATCGCGCCCGGCGAGACGTTCACGTACGAATTCACCGTGCATCAGGCAGGCACCTACTTCTACCATTCGCATAAGAATCCGGACCGCCAGCAGGGCCTGGGCCTGTACGGCGCGCTGCTGGTGAAGCCGAGAAATGCGGCGAATGAGCCGAAGGCGGACCTCGACTACACCTTGCAGTTGCAGGAGTGGCTGCAGCGGGACGGCTACACCTTCCCGGCCATGATCATGGAGGGCGCGCTGCCCAACTTCTTCACCATCAACGGCAAGGCTTACCCGGCCACCGACACCATCCGCATGAAGGTCGGGCAGACGGTGAAGCTGCGCTTTATCGGCAGCAACAACAACTTCGTGCACCCGATGCATGTCCACGGTGGTCCCTTCGAGGTGGTGGCGCGAGACGGCGAAACCCTCAAGGAAAGCGCGCGCTTCCTGGCCGACACAGTGAATGTCGGTCCAGGGCAGCGCTACGACGTGATCTGGACGGCGCGTGAGAAGGGCACTTGGCTGGTGCACTGCCACATCCCGCACCACATCACCAACGACAACGTGGAGGTCGAGGGCGGCGGTGGGCTGACCATGCTGATCCAGGTGAGCTGAACGTGCCGGCACGCCCTTTGCCGGGAAAGGATCAAGCCTGCCTCCGCTGTTAAGAAGCGTCCCAGGCAAGCTCGAAGACCCGGCCCGCAAAGCAGCACAATCGGACAGCCGCGGACGTACGTGGCGAACGGGCCGGTCAGGTACCACTACAGTACGGATTACCTGACACCCGCGGGGACGCCCGTGACGGCGGTGAGTGACGGAACGGTCGTCATAGCGGGCATGTGCCCGGTGCACGGGGACCTAGTCGTGATTGACCACGGGGTGGGGCTCACCAGCATGTACTTCCATCAGCGCGCGGTGACGGTCAAAGTCCGGCAGCAGGTCGGGGAGGTCGGCAGCACCGGTGCCCACCTGCACCTCGAAATGCGGGTGTGAGGGTACGGACGCAGCCGGGTGGATGAACCGCCTCTGGCCGAAATAACAAACGGGTCGAGCGGGTCACCCTCTCCTTTCTGAACCCCCTGTGGTGATGCAGCCTCGACAGCACACAACATGCGGGATGGCCGTCAGCATCGTCGGAGGGTCAGCGTACCGGGATCTCACGGGATTCCCCCTCCCCCCGTTAGGGGTTGGATCAACGTTGAGGAGGTCATTTATCACTCGCAACTTGGGGGTGGGTTCTTCCTGTATCGTGACTCCGAACTCACCTGTCCTGCTTGATCCAACAGAATTTGGCGCCCCACACCACACTTTCCTGAATTGGGTCCTTACTTGCATTTCCTGCGAATGAGGCTTATAGTGATACCCACCCAGGGGGATTGAATCAGAGGTCTGGTACGCTCATCGCGTGTCCGGGGCAGGTCGTATCACACCATTCGTCGTGTTCGCATGACCACCGGTGGGAAGCCGGTGTGGGAGGTCACCTATGAGACGGAGCCCAGTTGCCCGCTTTCTCACGGCTGCACTCGCAGTCGCCCTCGCGACCACCGCATACGCTGGCCACACCAGCAAGCGCATCGTGCTGGCGATCCCCCAGGATGAAGGCGAACTCTCGCCGTTCACCTACGTCACCGGCTACCCCGGATACAACCTGATGAGCCTCGTGTACGACACGTTGTTCGTCAACGACCTCAACGACGTGCCCCGGCCCTGGCTGGTCGAGTCGTACTCGGTGAAGGACGGGAAGGTCTGGACACTGAAGCTGAAAGGCGACGTCAAATGGCACGACGGTCGACCACTGACCAGCGCAGACGTGAAGTTCAGCTTCGAGTACTACAAGAAATACCCGGTCGTGGGCCGCTTCGCCTCGGCTGTGCGTCCCATCTCCAGCATCCGCACCCCGGACGCGCGCACAGTGATCATCACCCTCGAGCAGCCGGGAGCCAATTTTCTCCTCCAGCCTCTCGCGGACGCGCCCATCCTGCCCAGACACATCTGGGAGAGCGTCACGGCTCCGAAGACGTTCAAGAACGTCATCGGCTCCGGACCTTACAAACTGGTTGACCATAAGACCGACCAGTCCTACCGTCTGACGGAAAACCCTGATTATTTTGCCGCTAAGCCTGGTGCCGATGAGGTGGTCCTGGCGGTCATCCCTGACCCGACCTCCATGTTCCAGGCGCTCCAGGCCGGGCAGATCAACGCCGTCGCGCGTGAAGTCCCGCCTGAACTCATTCAACGGTTCGCCGGAAACGCACGCCTGAAGACCCTGCGGGGGCCCAGCTACGCCAGTACACTCTTGCAGTTCAACACCACCACCCCACCGTTTAACAACGCGGGGTTCCGGCGGATTGTCGCTGGCCTGGTGAACAACAAGGCACTGGTCGAAACGATCCTCCTAGGCAATGGCACTCCAGGTGCCGCTGGCTTCGTGCACCCGGACAGTCCCTTCTTCAGCAAAGCGGCCCCCACCTACCCGAAAATGACGGTGGCACAGGCGAACAGGGCTCTGGATACCCTCGGCTTCAAGCTGAACCGCGCCGGGGTCCGTACCGGGAAAGACGGCAAGCCCCTGGACCTAACCTTCCTGGTCGCCTCCAACAACCCGCAGCGGATCCGCGCTGCGGAGATCATCGCGTCGCAACTGAGCCCGACGGGCATCAGGCTCACCATCAAGTCCCTGGATCCCACCACGGTTCAGCAAGCACTGTGGCCTGACTTTGATGTGGCGAAGGGCCGCAATTTTGACATGGCCATGTGGGGATGGTCTGCGCCCGTCCAATCGCAGCTCAACCTGGCAGGTCTGTTCCACTCGAACCCTGTGATCGGCACCCTGAACGTCGGTGGGTACCGCAACAAGACCGTGGACGCATTGACCACGCGCATGCTGACGACGGTGGATGCCGCAGCCCGCGAGACGCTGGCCGCACGCGTTCAGGAGATCGTCGCAAAGGACCTGCCGTTCCTGACATTGTGGTACCCCGACACGGTGTATGCGTTCGACGCGAATGCTTACGATGGCTGGAAGTTTCAGAAGGGTCAGGGCATCATCAACAAACGCTCGTTCTTGAAATAAGGGGACGTCATGCTGGAACGGGTTGGACAGTACCTTCTCGTGTTGATTGCTGCCATCTCCCTCAACTTCTTCCTGCCGCGTGCCATGCCCGGCTCCCCATTGCAGTTCCTCGCGGGCGAGGATGTGGCCCTGCTGCCAGCCGAAGACCGCCAGGCCTTGCTCGCCCGCACGGGCCTCGATCAGCCGCTCACGGTGCAGTACGGGAAGTACGTGGCGTCGCTCGCGCGCGGAGATCTGGGCTACTCCTATCAGGCGAACAAACCCGTGCTGACCATGCTGATCGAACGCCTGCCGTGGACCCTGCTGCTCACCGGCTCGGCTCTGCTGCTCTCGACCGTCTTCGGCGTGATTGTCGGGGCGCTGGCGGCCTGGCGCCGCAATGGATGGCTGGATCACGCCACGCTCACGTCCTCCATCCTGTTGGACTCCGTGCCTTCCTTCTGGCTGGGCATGATGCTCGTCGCCCTCTTCGCCGTACAATGGCCCCTGTTCCCGGTCTTCGGGGCGCAGACGCCCTGGTCAAACCTGACCGGTTGGGCCAACGTCATGGACATCGCCCGGCATCTGGTGTTGCCCGTCGTGACCCTCACCCTGGTGAGCCTGTCCGGGACGTTCCTGGTGATGCGGTACGCGATGCTGTCGGTGCTGGGCGAGGATTACGTCCGCACC